>DAINPM010000019.1:0-32998 GCA_036743455.1 Bacteroidales bacterium
CCCGCAGACCAAAGCCAGCCAAAGAGTGTGCCTGCCCAGCCCGGAAGAAGAAATTTTCAAAAATGCCCCACGCGCGACTGAAAAGAAAGAAAGACAATGACACGAATGGACAAATTTGGACTTCTTAACCGGTTGACACTGTGGACAGAAAAATAAAAAGAATGAAAAGCACGATGCCCCAACATTGTATAAGCGTAATGCGGGCTGAAAGGTTAAAATTAAGCCTTTTTGCTTCTAATGAAATTTGCGATGGGCGGACAGTAAATGCTCCGAAATCCCGCACTACGCTTATACTTGGCCGATATAAGTAATATATTTACGCAAAAACAGCTTGTTTTGCGGACGAATATTCCCCGGCATAAAAAATTATATGATATCCTGCGTAAGCATATAACAGAAGGGATATATAAAGAAGGAGATTTGCTTCCATCGGAGAATGAATTATGTCAGATATATGGAATGACACGTCCTACGGTAAGGCAATCATTAAGCAATCTTGCCAATGACGGATACATACGGAAACATCAGGGGAAGGGTAGTATAGTACACCATTTGCCACGTGAAATAGGTATATTATCGGTATCAGGAACTACTTCGGCGGTAGGTGACCGTAATCTGAAAACCAGAATTATAGTGAAACCGGTTCTTGTTCCCTGGGATGATGATTTTATGTTTGTACTGAGTGATCTGGAAAGAGAGTCAGGTTGTATATATATGGAAAGGCTCCGTCTTCTTGATGATGTTCCGATTTTTTATGATATCAGTTACATAGCAAATATTAACCTTCCAAGAATAACATCCCGCCAGTTTGAAAACAAATCTTTGTTCCGGATACTGAGGACTCATTATCATATTGAAGTAACGGGGGGGGAGCAAAGGATAAAAGCTATTCCTGCATCAGGAAAAACAGGTCGTTATCTCAGGCTTGATAAGGGAGAGCCTGTACTTCATCTGGAAAGAAAACTGGAAACAAATAATCCAGTTCTGTTTCTGTATTCTTCAATATACTGTAATACAAAAAAATATTCAATATTCGGAAGGTTTTAAAAGAAAGATGGTTTTACATTAACAAGGATGTGTAAGCCCGGAAAGGCAGTAGACCATCAGTAAAAAAAAGAGGGTATCTTTTGTAAGAAACCCTCTTTTTTCAATACGTGGGTAAGATCATTCTGTTTTTTTAACCCTTACAGCTACAGGCCCTTTTTCCCGTTGTTCAATTTCAAATTCAACAGCTTCGCCTGTTTCAAGTTTGATGTGCGATACTTCTAAACCTGAACGGTGGACAAAGATATCCCTGTTATCCTCTGTTTGAAGGAACCCATAACCTTTGACCCTGTCATACCATTTAACAGTCCCTTTCATAGTTTAAGATTTTTTTATACACTAACTGTACCTGTTTCTACCCGGGTCACGTCCCCTGCGGTTATCATCTCCACCCCTGAAGTTGCTTCTCCTTTCAGATCTTTCAATCGATTCATTGACGATGATGTTTCGTCCCTGTATTTCAGACCCGTTAAGTTCTTCAATTGCCTTCCTGGCTTCATTATCATCTGGCATTTCAACAAAGCCAAATCCCTTACTTTTCCCAGAGTATTTATCAAAAATGATCTTTGCAGATGCAACTTCTCCATACTCTTCAAATAGTTCTCTTAATTCTTCTTCTTTCATTTTAAAATTAAGACTTCCGACATAAATGTTCATAATTCAATAATTAATGTGTTATTAAAGCAATATCAAAGGTCATGTTTTTTTTCTAAACAAAAAAGAAATAAATTACAATATGTTGAATTTTAGTCTCTTTTTGACCTTTTATATTCATTATACTCAAAGAAAACCTGTTGTCAGTTCCCACCGGACTATTTTTTTATCCTGATATATATATGTTTAATGTTATTTTGTCCTGAATCTCTTTCATCTATCTCGTAATCAAACGATTTAATTAATGGGGTGAGCTTTGTAAAACCAAAGTTACGTGGATCAAAGTCAGGTTGTTTTTTTAATATCAGGTTACCTACATCTCCCAGATATGCCCATCCATTATCGTCAGCTACGTCTGTTATTGAGCTTGAAATAAGGCGCTTAGCTTTTTTTACCTGCTGCTGTTGCTCAGCTTCTTCATTTTTTTTGGTATCCCGTCCTGTTTTTTTGCTTTTTTCTTTTGGGGTCTGTGTCTCCTGTCCGGATACAGATGAACTGATTATTTCCAGATAGATAAATTTATCACAGGCAACAATAAAAGGAGATGGAGTCTTTTTTTCTCCAATACCTATCACCTTCATCCCGGCCTCTCTCAGCCTAGTGGCAAGCCTTGTAAAATCACTGTCGCTCGAAACAATACAGAATCCATCTACCTTACCCGAGTAAAGGATGTCCATAGCATCTATAATCATTGCAGAGTCTGTTGAGTTTTTACCCCTGGTATAACTATATTGTTGCACAGGCGTTATGGCATTTTCCAGCAAAGCAGGTTTCCATCCTGATATTGTGGGTTTTGTCCAGTCACCATAGATCCTTTTAAACGTCGGAGTGCCATATTTGGCTATCTCTTCAAGTAAACCTCTTATGTTGGAATAAGGTATATTGTCTGCATCTATCAAAACAGCCAGTCGTAAATCATTTAGTGTATGCATATAATCATTTTTTACTTTTGTTATCTTTTTTAGCAAGTAAATTTGAAAAAAATACTGCTAATGATAATGTTATATTAATTGTCAATCTGCAAATCCAAATTTTAATAAAAATAAAGAATATTATTAACTTTGTCACCACCCCACTACGGGTTATTTTAAATAATCAAAAGCAATCAATATGGGAAAAGGTGATAAAAAGACCAAAAGAGGCAAAATAGTACTTGGAACTTACGGTGTCAGACGCCGCAGAAAAAAAGGAAACAAGCCAGCTGTTAAAAAAGTTCAGAAAGTCAAAGACACAGAGATAAAAGATAAGAAACATATCAAGGAAAAGAAACAGTCCAAAGATATTGAGGAAGTTGCTGGAAAAACAGGGGAGACTATAGAAAATACAAAAGAGGAGAAAGCCGGACAGAAGGTTGAAGAAGAAGTTGCCGTGGCTCAGGTGAAGGATGAGAAACAGGCCATGGAAAACAAAACCCCGAAGGCAAAGAAACCCCAAAAGTCAGAAATAAATTCAAATAAAACTGATGAAGCTGCAGTACCTCCAGGGGAAAATGAAACCACTGCAGCCAAAAAGCAAGGCAAAGCCACAAAAACAACCAAAACAGTTAAAAATTCAAAAACTGTTAAAAAAGATACAAAAAAAGCTGCAGATAGTAAGGAAAAGAAAACTACAGCAGGAAAATCCGGAAAAACTGATAGCAAAGAATAATAAATACTTATTATGTTATTGATAATAAGTAGTATATATGGGTTTTCGGAGTAATTGTGCTTTCCCGACAGTAATTTATATCGTAACAACAATCCTTTTTATTGTCTGATCTTACGGATGATAGTTTTTTGATTTTTATTCTTTGTCAATGATAGCATTTATATCTGAATTATCAGTAGCCCGCAAACAAAGGGGAATGAATATATTTCAGGTATTTGCCACCAAATCAACCGCCGGTGCATAGAAAAGATAATACCATCCTATGGGCTATTATTGCCTGCCTATTATGGTCAACGGCCTATGCCGGAATAAAAATAGGACTCCGGTATGACAGCCCTATCCATTTTGCAGCATTAAGGTTTATTATATCCGGACTTATCATTCTTCCGTTTACTGTAAAACCTGCCGTTTTTTTCTCAATGCTCAGAAGGAACAGGCAGTTATTTTTCTGGGTAACATTGCTCCAGGCCATTGTTTGTTACATTCTTTTCTATCTTGGAATGGACTTCGTTCCTGGAGCGCTGGGAGCTGTTATTGTCGGGTCACAACCCCTCGTGACCGCGGTAATAGCTTCACTGATGGATAAATATGAAAGTCTGACAAGAGGTAAGATCCTTACTATTGTTGCCGGCATTTCGGGTGTTATTCTGATAAGTGCTGGCAGACAGGCCCTTAAAATGGGAACCCTGATTGAACTATTCGGAGTCTTTCTGTTGCTTGGTGCAAATGTTGCAGCAGCAACAAGCAATGTAATGATCTCATTGAAAAGCAAAGATATTCATCCTTTTGTGCTGAGCTCGGCAAGTTTCCTTATCGGAGGGACGGTACTCCTGCTCTTGTCTCTTGTATTGGAAGATATACCTTCCGGACCAAAACCGGCAGAATACTGGATATCACTTTCCTGGCTGGGCTTTATGTCAGCAGCAGCCTTTTCTATCTGGTATACACTGCTCCAGAGACCTGCAGTGAAAGTGTCGGAACTGAACCTGTGGAAATTCATAGTACCTGTTGTAGGAGCAATTCTCAGCTGGCTCCTGGTGCCCGGAGAAAAACCCGATTGGCTCACAATAACCGGGATGCTGATAATAACGGTATCTTTGATACTATTTAATAAAAACGGAATAAAAAGGATAACTGCCTGATTAAATTTATATATGCAGTAACTCACGAGAAGATGTGCTTGTTCATTTCATGTTATTTCCATTCAACAATTGAAATGATAATTAAATAAACGAATGAAATAAAATTAAGTAAACGAATGAAAAAAAGAATTGTCGCAATCCTTTGTTTTGCTTTTTTCTGGCTGGGGTTTTTTATCATTGCAAGATTGTTTTTTATTTTAACACATTCGGGAGAAGCAGCACAATATCCCCTTTCTTCAATGGCAGCTACATTCCTCCATGGCCTTAAACTGGATATTTCAGCCACAGGCTATGTTCTGGCAATCCCTGCTTTATTGCTGATACTGACAGTTTTCTTTACGGGTAAGTGGTATGGAAACTTCATGAAATGGTATACATATATTATTGTTATAATCTCATCAGTAATAATTGTTTCAGATACATTGTTATATAAATACTGGGGATTCAGAATGGATCATACCGTGTTTTTCTATCTGAAAACACCAAAAGAAGCAATGGCTTCTGTAACAGCTGTCCAGGCAATAGTAATAATGCTTATCATTATAGCAATATCGGCTGTTTTTATTTTTCTATACAGGAAATTATTATATAAACTGTTCTATAATTTCAGTTCAGTAAAATTTAAAATACCGGCAACATTGTTTCTGACACTCTGTTTCGCCTCTCTTCTCATCCCTGTTCGAGGTGGTGTGGGTATAGCCCCGATAAATGCCGGTACGGTCTATTTCAGCAAACATATATTTATCAATCATACCGCAGTTAATGTGGTTTGGAATGTCGGGGATTCATTCTTTAATGGCAAACCAACAAAGAATCCTTATGTCTTTTTCGATCCTAAAGAAGCAAAGATGCTCACCGATTCTCTGACAAAAAGGCCGGATAGCTCTGTTATGAAAGTGATAAATCAGCCCCGCCCAAATATTATTATTCTTGTCCTTGAGAGTTTTGGAAGTGCCCTAATTGGTCCCCTTGGAGGAGATAGCCTTACAACACCCAATCTGAACAAATACTGTGACGAAGGTCTTCTCTTTACTGGTTTTTATGCCTCAGGTAACAGAACTGATAAGGCTATGCCTGCAATTCTCAACGGATATCCTGCCCAGCCGGCCGAGTCGATAATGAAAGAACCTAAAAAAACACAATCACTGACCAGTATAGTAAAAAAACTATCTTCAGAAGGATATAACACTTCCTTTTGGTACGGAGGCGAAATTAATTTTGCCAATTTTAATTCTTTTATTATCAACAATGGCTTCCATGAAGTGGTGACCATGGATAATTTTGATCCGCGCTTCTATAATTCAAAATGGGGTGTCCATGATCATATCTTTTTAAATACTCTCAGTGATTCTATGAGAAATATAACAGAGCCCTTTTTTAAGGTAGTGTTGACATTATCGAGTCATGAACCCTTTGATGTTCCAATGGAACCGGTCTTTGAAGGTAACGATGATCTGAATAGGTTCAGAAATTCAGTATTCTATACCGATAAAGCAGTAGGTGCTTTTGTCGAAAATGCACGAGAAAGTGCATGGTGGGATAATACTCTTCTGATAATAATTGCCGATCACTGCAGGAGAAATTCCGATGAAGTGCTGGTTTATTCCGAAGATGTATTCCGTATACCAATGCTATGGCTCGGAGGAGCACTCGATACCACAGGTGTGCGAATAGAAAAAAAAGGAAGCCAGACAGATATCGCTCTTACTCTTTTAAATCAGCTGGAGATAAATGCGGATTTTCCTTTCGCCAAAGATCTCCTGTCGGAAAATTCACCATCTTTTGCCTTTTATACCTTTAATGACGGATTTGCTTTTATAACAGACAGCTCAAAATATATCCACGATAATAATCTTAATAACGCTGTGTTATCAGAGGGGAAAGACCCGGAGACAGCAGCCGGATTTGGCAAGGCCTACCTGCAGGTGTTATATGAAGATTTTCTGGACAGATAATTATTCTGTTATAGAAGTGTTGCTTAAGATTCCCGGAATAGCTGACTCTGTTCACTTTCCGGCACACAGATGTGCCACAGTTTTACTAAATTTGTTGAATGCTGATGCGTCCAATGAAGATATATTCAAGGAAAGATCTTCCCCGGCTGAGATATATTGCCGGTATACTGCTTGGAGATATACTGGGTCTGTCTTTTGAAATAGTGACAGACCGTCGCAGGCTCGGGAAGAGTCCGGTAATTAATTATTCCGCCGAAAATATTACAGGCGCCCTGAAAATTAATCCCTGTACTCTTTTATATGAAACAGGTGTGTCAGAACATGAAATAATCTTTGATGAATGGAAAGGACTGCCTGTTTTTTTTCTGAACGGAAAGGGATCCGATATACCTTTCGATATTTTTGCAGCCTCTTTTTTCCTTGTCAGCAGATATGAGGAATACCTAAGTTATATTCCTGATGAACATGGACGCTTCCCCGCATCAAAATCATTGTCAGCCAGAAACGGATTTCTTAATATCCCTGTTGTTGACCTGTGGGTAAAGGAGCTTACAAAGGAAATTCTGAAAAAATATCCTGAAACAACATTCAGGAGAAATGAATTCAAAACTCTGTTGACAATCGATTCCGATCAGCCTTTTGCATATAGCGGTAAAAATATCTTCAGGAATACCGGTGGTTTTGTACGGGATATCCTGAAAGAGAAAAAAGTGTCTTTGGACAGATACAGGGTTTTATCCGGTTTGAAGAAAGATCCTTTTCAGGTATACGATTATATTATTGAAAAAATTGAAGAGAATAGTGTTGATACACGATTCTTTTTCCCTACAGGAGGCCTGACAAAATATGATAAGAATCCTTCATGGAGAAACAAGAAATACAGGGATCTGATCAGGACTATTGCCGGGAAATATTGCAATGGCATTCACCCCTCTTACTATTCATCTGATGATAATAAGTTGCTGGCAAAACAGATAATGAGACTGGAGACTATTACCGGAAAGAAAGTGGAAGATTCCAGATTTCATTATATTAGATTTTCTATTCCTTTTTCATACCGTAACCTTTTAAGCGCCGGTGTTACGAATGATTATTCCATGGGTTACGCTGAGGAACCGGGTTTCAGGGCAGGTATTGCGCGACCTTTCCCTTTCTATGATGTTCTTCAGGACACACAGACCCTCCTGCGCATAATCCCCTTCCAGGTAATGGATGCAACTCTTTATCAGTATAAGAAAATGGATCCGGAAGAATCTGCAGTGACGGTGATGAGACTGATAAATGAGACAAGGAAAGCAGGTGGACTGTTCGTGAGTATCTGGCATAACACATCATTGATCAACAACCTGCAATGGGGAAAGTGGAGAGAACTATTTGAAAATATACTGAAAGTGTCCACAGAATGATCAGTCACCTTACAAACAGTGAAATTGACCGTACCCGATGGGATGAATGTGTCAGTAAATGTCCTTTTGCCAGACCCTACGGGTTATCATGGTTTCTCGACAATATGACTCCGGGCTGGGAAGCCCTTGTTTACGGCGATTATCTGTCAGTGTTTCCTCTTCCTTCATTTAAAAAATATGGTGTCAGATATACTGTCACTCCTCCCTTCCTTCAGCAACTCGGACTGTTTTCCTGCGATGAGTCATCCTCTGCAGATCTTGCTGTTGAAATGATGGAGCTTGTTGCCAGTCGTTACTCTTTTGTCGATCTCTGTATCCGGAACCGGATTGATCAGGGGAAATATATGGTGATGTCAAGGGTGAATTATGAACTTGATCTCTCTTTGCCTTACGACAAACTGAGGGAAAATTTCACGAAACATTGCAGACGAAATGTGGAAACAGCACATAAAAATAAACCTGAAATTACAGAAGACCTTAGCCCGGAAGAGCTTGTCGGATTGTTTATCAGAAACAAAGGAGCATATATCAGAGGAGTAAAAAAGAAGGACTATAACAGGTTAATTAAGCTGATGTATTACTGTCTTGAGAATAAGAAAGGGAGGATAATGGGAGTAAGAAATCTGAAAGGGAATCCGGTGTACGGACTTTTTCTTGTGGAAGCTCTTAACAGAATGATTATGTTGCTTGTAGTGAACACTCCTTTTAGCAGGGAGAAGAGGACAGGATATTACATTATCGATAAGCTGGTAAAGGATCATGCTGCTTCCTGTTCTGTTCTCGATTTTGCCGGCTCGTCAATACCTTCGATAGCTGCTTTTCAGAAGTCTTTCGGTAGTGCTGAAAAAACTTTCTACAGGATTTATTTCAATAATCTGATGTGGCCTTTAAGATTACTCCGGTAAATATTTAAAGAAGGATGGAGCGGGAAGGTCACAAGATATCTGACTCGATCTCCTCGTCATTATGTATCTCAAAAAGTTTGCCTTTGTCACATTTAAATGTCCTGGCCGGAAATTTCTTTATAATATTGTAGTTATGTGTGGCTACAATAACTGCTCTTCCTGTTGTACTGATTTCTTTCAGAAGACTTATTATTCCCTCCGATGTCTCCGGATCAAGATTGCCGGTAGGTTCGTCGGCCAGTATAATATCGGGATCGTTGAGAAGAGCTCTGCCTATTACCACTCTCTGCTGTTCACCTCCCGAGAGCTGATGAGGCATCTTGTATCCTTTGAGACTCATTCCAACCTTTTCCAGGACTTCTCCGATACGAGCTCCTGTCTCTCCCTTATCTTTCCATCCTGTAGCACGAAGAACGAAAAGCAGATTATCGTTTACTGTCCGGTCAGTGAGCAGCTGAAAATCCTGGAAAACAATGCCCAGTTTCTTTCGAAGGGCAGGTATTTCTCTGGATTTTAATCTGGACAGGTCAAATCCGGCAACGATACCAGTGCCGGTCTTAAGAGGTAACTGAGCATTCAGAGTCTTTATAACACTTGTCTTTCCACTTCCCACTTTACCTACAAGATATATAAACTCACCTTTCTTTACAGTAAGGTTCACTTCAGAGAGAACAAGATGATCCTGTTGCCATATAAGGCAGTCTTTCAATTCTATAATTGTATCAAGCGGAAGGTTTTCCTGCATCACCCCTGTGTTTTGAATGCAAAATAATGAAAGAATTGATAATTAATGTTTGTATGTTGATAAAAACAATAATAAAGGCCGGCCTCAGGCGTTTTATAATTGTATTTTTACATGGGGTTTTGATAAGAAGATATTGTTTTATGGAGCATATAATGAAGTGCTTAAATAAATATCTTGATGCTTTATATGCTAACCCTTTATTTATACCGGGGGTAAAAAAAATAAGTTATGAACATTAATAAATTCATTATCATATCAGGTTTCTTCTTTCTTCTGATGCCTTTGAAGAGCCTGTCGCAGGCTCCTTTTACTGTCAGAGAGATAGGTTCAGAGTATACGAGGGCTATGGAGTTGTATAAAAAGGAAAAATATCCGGCCGCTATACGTCTTTTTGATTCATATATCAGTAATGAACCTGACAGAGAGCTGCTTAGTGTTGCAGAAGCAGAATATTTCAGCGCAAAAGCATCACTGAATCTCTATAATCCCGACGGAGAATATAAGATGGTGACCTTTATCCGGAATCATCCGGAGAGTCCCAGGATTAATGAGGCTTACCTGTCGCTGGCAGATTATTTTTATACTAATAGAAATTACAGAAAAGCAATATCTTATTACGAGCGGGTTAACAGACAGGAGTTGACTTCAGACCAGCTGCCTGAATATTTTTTCAGAAACGGCTATTCCAACTATGTAAGAGGGGATAAGCAGCGTGCCTTGCTTATGTTCTCGGAAATAAAGGATATAGATACTGAATATACTCCTCCGGCAATATATTATTATTCCCAGATAGCTTATGAACAGGAGATGTATCTCTCCGCTATGGAGGGATTCAACCGCCTCAAAAATGATGAAACATTCGGGAGTATAGTGCCTTTTTATATCGTTCAGATACTCTATCTTCAAAAAGAATACGATGAAATACTTGAAATAGCACCTGATCTTCTAAATTCCGCAGGTGATGAAAGAGCTGTTGAATTATACAGGTTCATCGGCGATGCCTGGTTTAATAAGGAAAATTACGAGGAAGCCCTGCCGTATCTGGAGAAGTTTTCTGAAGGAACAAAGATAAGCGGCAGAGAGGATAAGTACCAGTTGGGATTCTGCTATTATAAAACCGGGGATTTTGATAATGCCATCAAAACTCTGATGTCAATTGGATCCGGCTCAGATCAGCTCAGTCAGAATATATGGTATGTCCTGGGAGACTGTTATCTGAAAACAGGAGATAAAAAACGTGCTCAGCTTGGTTTTGCTGAAGCTTCACGTCTCGATTTCGATGAAAAAATCAGAGAAGATGCCTTGTTCAATTATGCCAAACTGACCTATGAGTTGTCATATTCACCTTTCGGAGAAGCAATTACGGCTTTTAACCGCTATATAGAACTTTATCCGGGGTCTGACAGGGTGGAAGAAGTATATAATTATCTGGTGTCAACTTATCTGAAGGCTAAAAATTACAGGGCAGCCCTCGCTTCTCTGGATAAGATAAGGACTAAGAGTCCTGAACTGGAAGAAGCATACCAAAGAGTGGCTTTCTTCAGAGGTCTTGAGCTTTTTAATAACATGGAGCTGATGGCTTCATTAGAGATGCTTGACAAATCACTGATGTATGGGAAATATAATAATCATTTGAGAGCAAGGGCTTTATACTGGAAGGGAGAGGCCTGTTACCGGCTTGGCAGATTCGAAGATGCTAAAATACATTATGTTGAATTTATTGGAATACCCGGATCAATGAATCTCGATGAATACTCTCTTGTCAGATATAACCTCGGATATGCTTTTTTTAATCTGGGCGATTATTCAAATGCCCTTACACACCTGAAAACTTTTGAGGCAGAAGCAGGAAACAGACAACCGGATTTGCTGGCTGATGCACGAAGCAGGATAGCAGATAGTTATTATATAACTACCAATTATCCTCTGGCTATTGAGTATTACGATAAAGTGATTGATTTCGGGAAGGCAAATGCCGATTATGCCATGTATCAGAAAGGATTCTGTCTGGGACTGATGAATGATCACAGAGCAAAGATAGATGTCCTCTCTCTTCTTGCCCGCCGTTTCCCTTCATCATCTTATGTGCCGAATGCAATATTTGAAAGAGGCAGGGCCTATGTTTTACTCGAAGACTTCAGAAGAGGAGAAGAAGATTTTAATACAATCATTACTTCATACCGCGAATCACATCTCGCACCACAGTCAATGGTCCAGCTTGGCCTTCTCTATAATAATATAGGAGAAAATGACAAAGCTTTAGCCCAGTACAAGAGAGTAATAGAAAACTATCCTTCAACACCCGAAGCAAGATATGCTACTACAGGATTAAAAAATATATATATAGAAATCAATGATGTGGAGTCATATTTTGCCTATATAAAAGAGCAACAGGGTTCAGATGATATTAATCTGTCGGAAAAAGATTCATTGCTTTACGGATCAGGGGAAAACCTTTACATTACAGGTCAATATGACAGAGCGGCAGTGATCTTCCGTAATTACCTGAGAGAATTTCCAGCAGGTATCTTTACTCAGAATGCAAGCTTTTATCTTGCTGAATGCAGTAAGCGGTCAGGAGATAAGCAGGAAGCTTTAAACCTCTACACGAAGGTGGCGGAAGATCCTAATAATCAGTTCACTGAACAGGCTCTCCTGTCGGCTGCAGATATATATTATGAGAATGAAGATTATAATTTTTCTCTCGATTACTATAAACGTCTGGAGAAAGTAGCAACTGCTACAGAAAGCCGGATAACTGCCCTTACAGGGCAACTCAGGTCATCTTACCAGATGGGTGATGCCCGTGAAACTCTTACTGTTGTAGAAAAAATACTCAATGAATCAGGAGCTCCCCAGGAATTAGTCAGAGAAGCCCGGTTCATGAAAGCAAAAGCTAATTACAGCCTCAATAATTTTTCTGAAGCTATGAATGATTTCCGTGTACTTGCCAATGAAGTTGTCAGTGCTGAAGGAGCAGAATCAAAATACAGGGTGGCCGAATTACTCTATAAAGATAATATGGCTGACGAGTCGGAAAAAGTGATAATGGAGTTTATTGATAAGAAATCACCTCACCAGTACTGGATGGCCCGTATGTTCATCCTTCTTTCCGATATAAGTATTCAAAAAGGAGATTTGCTCCAGGCAAAAGCAACTCTCGAGAGCCTGAGGGATTATTATACCGTGAATGATGACGGGATACTTGATGAAGTGAATGACAAACTGGCTGCCATTGATCAGAGTAATTAAATAATTCCTGTTGTAAGATTAAGATATAATGAAGATTATCAAATGTGTACCAGAATACTGAAAAATAATTGAAATGAAAAGGATCCATATATTTATTCTCCTCTTAATATCTATTACATTATCCCTGCCTGCTCAGGAAAAGCAGGAGGATCTCAAAAGGGAAGTGACCCTTTATAACCCGTATAAACCATCACTTCCTCCGGCAAAAAAGAAAAGCTTTTTTGCAGATATCAATGATACCTTAAAGGTTACAGAAGATTTTACCTATGATATATCAGCCAATCCTTTTTCCCCTGAATATAAAATAAGCCCGATTAAGGCAGCAACCCTGCTCCCCGACCCTCTTACAAAACTCTACAAAACTTATGTGAATCTTGGAATAGGAAATTATCTTACTCCTCTGGCAGAGCTAAGTTTGACCAATGAACGGTCAAAAAGATCATCCTACGGTCTGTATGCACGTCACTTCTCGACGAACGGCAGGGTTAAACTGGATAACGATAAACGTGTCTTTGCCGGTTATATGGATAATGATGTATCTCTTTTCGGAAAAAAATTCTTCAGGGATAATTACCTCAAAGGAACTATCAATTATGGTCAGAGAATGCGTTTTGCATACGGCTACGATCCGGCTATAAGCGATTATGTACCCAAAAATGAGAACATACGTACCGGAAATAATAACTTGGCAGCTGGTATTTCTTTTTCTTCGCTTAACCTTGATTCAACAGATTTTTCCTATGATTTTAATGCTCATTACGACCTGTTTTTTCAGGGAGAGAAAAATTATCAGCATAATACGGGACTGACAGGTACTATGTCAAAGAGTCACAGGGGGTACTATGTGGGAGGTAAGCTTGATTTTGAATATTTCATACCATCTCCGGAAGTATTTGACAGATCAAAATATATTTTTGCTGTCAATCCCTTCGTGAACAAGAGCACTCCAAAGTGGAATTTCAGACTTGGACTGCAACTGTTGCTTGACAGGAATATACAGTCAGCAGCTGAATTTCATCTGTATCCCGATGTGAACTTCGGATTTAACATGGTGCCTTCCTATGTATCTTTTTTTGCCAGCCTGAAAGGTGAACTGCTTACAAATGATCCATGGAGTATCATTGCAATAAACCCTTATATTGTAGATGATGGCAGCCTCTTCCGCCTTCAAAACACAAGTAACCCCATGAAGTTTTCAGTGGGTTTTAAAGGAAACAACGGACTCGGAGGTAATTATCTCCTCTCAGCTTCATATTCACTTGTCGATAATATGCTCTTTTATTCAAATCTTGTTTTCCCTGATAGTATTGAAGCTCCACAAATGGGTAACTATTTCACTCCTTTGGCCGATGATGCGGAAATAATGAATATACACGGCGAACTGACGGGGATGATAGGAGATAAGGTTACTTTCAGAGGCAATGCCAATTGGTACCAGTATACTCTTTCAAAAAATGAATATGCATGGAACAGACCCGAATGGGATGCTAATCTGAATATCAAATATAACCTCAGAAATAAGATAATAGCAGGTATTGACCTTCGAACAATTGGTGAGTACAGATTACTGGCTAACAGATATGATGTTATTCTGCCTCCTTCTACGGAAGTTTTTACCAGACCGGCTCATTTCAATATGAATATAAGCGCCGAATACCGTTATACAAAAATATTGTCAGTGTGGGCAAGAATAAACAATATTGCTTTTAAACGCTACTATGAATGGGCTTTTTATCCTACTCAGCGTTTTAACCTCATGATAGGCTTTACCTACAGCCTCTGATAAACAACTGGTGCTATCCTGAAAGGAAAATGAAGACCGGGAAACAGCGTTCATTTACGGAAGGTCATATATAATAAATAATTCAACTAACAAGCTGTTAATTTCTCGTTGAAATTGTGCATAAAAATAAGTCCTTAAAGAGAAAAAAACCGCAATATTTAACTATATTTGTCGCGGTAATTAAGGTTCATGTTATCAGTTGTTTATATCACGCAATGAGGGGCAGGGTCTGGAAGGGTGGAGGATATAAAAAATATGTTCCGGTTCTGTTTCCCGAAAAGTATTTTTTCAGCTTATGGTGAGAAGAACAAGGATCTCTTCATTGGGATTTCAGTACCTGATAATATGTACATCAGGCCATTTTAAGGGAATAGTTGAATAACTATTAATTAATAGTAAAAATATGGAAGACACAAACAAGAATCTGCAGGAAAACAAAGCTTATTCAGCTGAAAGCATCCAGGTACTTGAGGGACTTGAGGCAGTAAGGAAAAGGCCTGCAATGTATATCGGCGATATTGGAGTAAAAGGATTACATCACCTTGTTTATGAGGTTATAGATAATTCCATTGATGAAGCTTTGGGAGGTTATTGTGATAAGATAGACGTTATCATTCATGAAGATAATTCAGTTACAGTGACAGATAATGGTCGGGGCATACCTACCGGCATAATGGAAAAAGAAAAAAAGTCTGCACTGGAGGTTGTAATGACCGTTTTACATGCCGGTGGCAAATTTGATAAGGGTTCGTACAAAGTATCCGGAGGTCTTCATGGTGTTGGAGTTTCCTGTGTGAATGCCCTATCCGCCAACCTTTCTGCTGTAGTCATGAGAGAAGGAAAAATATTCAGGCAGGATTATCAGAAGGGGAAACCGGTAACGGAGGTGAGAACAGACGGAGAAACTGATAAGTCGGGTACGGTGATTACTTTTAAACCTGATGATACTATATTCCAGACACTTGATTTTAATTTTGAGATCCTTGAAGCCCGTCTGCGTGAACTGGCTTTCCTTAATAAGGGTATAACCCTTTCCCTGACAGATAAGAGAGAGCTTACAGAAAATGGTAATGGGGGTAAACCACGCTATAAAGAGTTTTTTTCCGAACAGGGATTAAAGGAGTTTGTTGAATATCTCGATGCCAACAGGGAGAGAATAATAGAAAAAGCTATACATATAACCCACGACAAGACAGATATACCTGTCGAAATATCTCTTCAGTATAATAATTCGTTCTCTGAGAATGTATATTCCTATGTCAATAATATTCATACCATTGAAGGCGGAACTCATCTGGCCGGATTCCGCAGGGGACTGACCAGAACTCTGAAAAAATATGCTGAAGATTCAGGAGCTACAGCCAAACTTAAATTTGATATAAATGGAGATGATTTTCGCGAAGGACTCACTGCCGTTATATCAGTTAAAGTTGCAGAACCACAGTTTGAAGGGCAGACCAAAACAAAACTGGGTAACTCTGAAGTGATGGGCGCTGTCGATCAGGCTGTCAGTACTATGCTGACTAATTACCTGGAAGAGAACCCTAAGGATGCCAAAGTGATTGTACAGAAAGTTATACTGGCAGCTACAGCACGTCATGCAGCCCGTAAAGCAAGAGAACTGGTACAGAGGAAAAACGAATTTTCCGGTTCCGGACTTCCGGGAAAACTGGCCGACTGTGCAGATAAAGATCCTGCCAAATGCGAGATATACCTCGTTGAGGGAGATTCAGCAGGCGGAACAGCTAAACAGGGCCGCGACCGGCGTTTCCAGGCTATCTTGCCTCTCCGGGGTAAAATACTGAACGTCGAAAAAGCAATGCTCCACCGTATTTATGAAAGTGAAGAAATAAAGAATATCTTCACTGCCCTGGGCGTGATAGTGGGTACAGAAGACGATAGTAAAGCACTTGATATATCCGGACTTCGCTATCATAAAATTATCATTATGACTGATGCAGATATTGACGGATCACATATCAATACCCTTATCATGACTCTGTTTTTCAGATATATGCAGGACCTCATCACAGGTGGCTACCTCTTTATTGCTACACCACCCCTTTATCTGATCAGAAAGGGAAAGGCAGAAAGATATTGCTGGTCTGAAGAAGAAAGAGAAGCTGCTGTGCTGGAACTGGGACAGGGAAAAGAGAGCAACGTATCCATCCAACGATATAAAGGTCTGGGTGAGATGAACGCAATACAACTCTGGGAAACAACAATGAACCCTGAAACTCGTACTTTACGTCAGGTTACTATCGAAAGCGCAGCAGAAGCAGACCATATTTTCTCTATGCTGATGGGTGATGAGGTGCCCCCCAGAAGAGAATTCATCGAAACTCATGCCAAATACGCTAAAATAGACGTTTAACTTTTCTGTATGCCCCTGAAAGAAAACGGTAGCCGGGGAAATCCCTCCTTACTGTAACGGCATTACTCTGACATATTTCACTGCAACAGTAACATCTGATGCATTTCTTGTCAGTGAGAACCACCCAGTTCTTTTTCACCGGGTCCATAGCCAGTGCATTCTGAGAACATATCCTGATACACTCATTGCACCCGGTACACTTCTCATGTATGAAAACAGGCCTGGGCTGAAGAAACCTTATCGACTTTAACCTGTGCATGATAAACCTTGCCACAACATTCCCGTTGTGTGTGTAGGCAACTTTTTTGAAGTCTTTCTTAATAATTGATTCAAGAACAGGTCCGTCATATTCTGTGTCAGATACATCCTTAAGCCATGTGCCCCTTGTCAGAGCAATGGAATTTGTCGGGATGATCATCGGGTCATATCCCGCAATAGTACTTGCTATTATATCAACAGCCACCGGATTGGTAGATCCTATAAGGACTTCTGTTTTGACAGGAGTGCCTTGTCCTGGACCTTCTCCTTCCATCCCTGCTATCCCGTCCATCAGATAGAAAGAAGGACATACAGCCTCTGTTAAATTAACAAGAAAAGCTGAAAAATCATCCCTGTCGGGATATAAGGCATGCTGCCTTGTCTTTGCAAAACCCGGGACCAACCCAAGAGTATTCTTTATTGCCCCGGTGAAGTAAGTTAACTGATGAGTCTTTAATTTAGGTAGTGAAATGATAAGATCAACTTCCCTGATAATTGAAGCTATCCTTATCTTGCCTTTCCCCAAAGGCATATCCGTGTGATTCTTCATAAAATCCACCCATGTAGCTCCTGTTTTTTCACAAACCTGATAAATACCCGACTTTTCACTTTTGAAACCCCTGAAATGAATGCCGGGAGAATCACCTACATAAACACTTGCCTCTCTGTCGTGAAGAAAATTTATCATAGCTTCCACAACTGCAGGATGTGTGCTTACACACCGGGAAGGATCACAATCAATCAGAATATTTGGCTTCAGAAGAACTTTCTTATTCTTTAATTCAGGCCCTCCGCAATAGTCATATATATCCCGTATATGACGATATATCTCTTCAATATTATATTCCCTGCATGACCTGACAGCTACTTTGTTATTCATATCTTTAAAAAGACGCAAAGATACTGATAAGTAACGAATATATTGCAGAACCCTATTGATTCTTTATTATATCTTTTAGTATTTCTTCTATGTAACTGACTGTTAATCCAGATGATCCATCGAAATTATTTACCAGTATACAAAATATCAGCTCCTTCCCCGATAGGGCAGTCAGATATCCGGCATAGCCTCTTACTCTTGTCATGGATCCGCTCTTCACTTTGAAATCCGTACCAAAAAGAGGATCTTTGAAATAGTTGCGTAGAGTCCCTTCTTTTCCTGCCTCCGGGAAAGATGAATAAAACTCTTTGAAATACTTTCCGTTTTTTTTCATGTATTCAAGCAGAGCCACTACTTGTTCGGAACTGATAGCATTGAGAAGAGATAACCCACTCCCGTCTTCCATAAAAATACCCTTTGTATCCCTGACAGCTCCTTCAATGAATCCTGTAATTACCTCAAGTCCGCTTTCGCTGGTCCCTTTACCCCTGCATTCCCTGCCCATCTCTTTTAAAAGATGTTCAGCATACAGATTTATACTCTTATGATTGGTTACCTCTATAATATCTTTTAAACATGGAGAAAATGTTTCATTTATTACAACAACGGACTTATATGACCCTTCCCCCGTCAACCTTGTTGTTGAAGGAGGACAGGTGATCTCTGTCCCTGATTCTTTCAGCTTACGATCAATTATCCTTGCCATTAACAAAGGCGGATCGGCAATCGACCCCTTAAGAATAAATTCTGGTTCATTGTCAGGTATTGTACCTTCCAGTGACCCCGTTTCCGTATAGGGAGCGGCAAAAACATAACCTTCATCTCTTGTGCCGGAAGCAGATAAGCGGTTGAAGTAATCAATTCGGCATTCCTCCGGCGAAAAACCTTTTATAACAGGCTTACTCTGACCGGGTATGCAGCCCAGTAATATTTTACATGTATTATCATAGACGGACAGGCCGTAAGCTCCTGCGCCATAATAATTACCAATATCTTCCCACAACCATTTGGCAGGTAAAGGGCGGTAATCAAAATAGGAATCGTCTGTAATTACCCGTCCGTTGATCTTTTTTATTCCTGCATTATTTATTTCTCTAACCCAGTAATCAGCAAATTCACCATAATGTTGACTGAAATTTTCTGACCCAAGACAGGGATCACCTCCTCCGATAATAACAATATTACCATCAAGAATACCCGTTCTTCTGTTTATTTTTCCGCTGTACCCTACAAGTGTCCTGAATCTGTGATCAGGTCCAAGTATCTCCAGTGCAGCTGCTGTAGTGAACAATTTCAGGACAGACCCTGGAATAAGGCTTTTTTCTGCATCATGTTCAATTATTCTATCTCCGTTGCCGGCATCGATAACACAAAAGGATACCTGGGCATGTTCCATAGTGCTGTCGGCAAGAAAGTTGTAAAAAATATCGCCCTGTGAAAACAGAACGACAGAGTTTAGCAGCAGAGCCGGAAAGATGCTTAGATGTTTCATGCTTTTCCCTCTTTGTTCTGTTCCAGTGTTGAGAGAAGACCGCAGGCAGCACCTATATCTTCTCCTCTGGATCGTCTTACTGTGGCTGTTATGCCTCTGGCATTAAGTGCATCCCTGAAACTTTCTGCTTCTGCCTGACCAGGGCTGCTGAAAGGTGATCCGGGAACATGGTGGAAACGAATGATGTTGACGCGGCAACGTATACCGCCAAGAAGCCGCGATAGCCCTTTTACATGCCGCAGACTGTCATTAATACCACTGAACAGAATATATTCAAATGATATCCTCTGCTGTTTACTTAATTCGAAAGAAGTGATAATATCTAGAAGGTCTTCTATTTTGTTATTTTTATGTACCGGCATCAGTCTCCCTCTTTCTTCATTAAAGGGAGAATGCAGACTGATAGCCAGATTACACCTGCTTTTTTCAAGGAACTCCCTTGTTGGTTCAGAAAGGCCGATGGTGCTTACTGTTATACGGGAAGGACTCCATCCGTATCCCCATTCTGCAGTTAATATTTCAAGACTTTTTACTACCTCCGTCATATTGTCAAGAGGCTCACCCATCCCCATATAAACTATATTGGTAAGTGTTCCGGTTTCAGGTATGCTGCGAAACTGATTCAGTATCTCATTGGCAGTGAGATTGCCCTGGAAACCCTGACGGCCGGTCATACAGAAGATACATCCCATCTTACAACCGGCCTGAGAGGAGACACATAATGTTGCACGGTCGGCTTCAGGGATGAGGGCGGTCTCTATGTATTTATTATTCAGTACTTTGAAAAGATATTTCTTTGTTCCGTCATTACTGACAGCAACAGAAACAGGAGCAGAAAGGCCGATCTCATAGTCACTCGTAAGACCTTCTCTCATCTTCTTTGACAGATTTGTCATCTCATCGATGGATGTGGTTTCTTTTTTATACAACCAGTCGGCAATCTGTCTGGCAGAATAGCCCGGCAGACCAATCTTCCTCGCTACATCAATGAGCTCATTTAGTGTTTTTCCGTATAATTTTTCCTTTTGCATACCGTGCCTGAATATTATTTCAGCTGAGTGATCCGGCTCATACTGTGATTAACTTTCCCTTAGATCCCTGTTGAAAGGTTTCAGATCTCTATTTTCCCTTCAAACACAAAAGTAGCCGGCCCGGTAAGCCATATATCTTTTATTTTACCGTTGTCAACCTTTAATTCAACTTTCAGATTGCCACCTCTGGCCCTGACCTTTACAGATCCGGTGTCAAAATGTCCTTTCAGAACAGAAGCAATAGCAGAGGCAGTTATTCCGGTACCACAGGCCAGTGTCTCATCTTCAACACCACGCTCAAATGTTCTGAGATAAAGACCGTCATCCAGTATCTTGACAAAGTTAACATTAGTTCCTCCGGGTTTGAATTCGGGAGCCCATCTGAGCTTACTGCCTTCCTCAAAAACATTCAGATTATCTATATCATCCATAAAAACAACATAATGTGGAGAGCCTGTGTCAAGAAAATAATTATTGTTTATCAGTTCGTACTTATTGACATCGGCCATTTGCAATCTGACAGTGTCATTATTGACCGTAGCTTTATGTAAACCATCGAAGGCCATGAAATTCTGGGAGTCTGATGCAATGCCATGGACGTAGGTGAAATGAGCTACACATCTGCCACCATTGCCGCACATTGAACCAAGTTTACCATCAGAATTGAAATACTTCATCTCGTAATCGGCACCGGAATAATCGGAAACAAGGATAAGACCATCGGCTCCTACGCCAAAACGCCGGTCACACATCATGTTAATAAGTTTTGAGTCATCAGGATTAATTATGCCGGTACGATTGTCTATGATTACGAAATCATTACCTGCTCCCTGATATTTGTTAAATGTTATCATCATCATTGTTAAAGTGTTGTTAAATGAGTGTAATACATTGAAGGTCATTAAAAAAAAAGAATGATCTTTGAAAAACAAAATCATTGAAAATTGGTTATAAAGATATGAATCTTTTTCAAGGCATAATATTTGAGAATCATTCCCAAAATGCCGTTTACTAATAATACATTATAATTATGAAAGCAAAAACTATATTGGGCGGGCTTCTGATGGCTATAGCTGGTGGTGCCATTGCACTGTTTGCTTATACCAGGATAATAGAAAAGCCGGAAATAATTGTGTCTAATGACAGTGCCATGACAGAAATGCATGATGGCAGGGCTGTTCTTACATCCTATCAGGTACCTGAAGGTCAGGTTGACCTGACTTATGCTGCTGAAAAGACAGTTCATGCAGTGGTACATGTTAGGACAATTTCTATGGTTGTACAACCTGAAAATCCTTTTCTTGAATGGTGGTATGGCGACCGTTACAGGGATGCCCCTATGGAAAGGGAACAAAGAGGATTCGGATCAGGAGTGATTATTTCACCGGACGGATATATAATTACCAATAATCATGTTATTGAAGATGCACAGAATATAGAAGTCAAGATGAACGATAACAGGGTTCTGTCTGCTGAACTGGTAGGACGTGATCCCACTACCGACTTAGCTTTGCTGAAGGTAGAAGCAAAAAATCTTGAATATCTGAGGTATGGAGATTCCGATAATCTCAAAATAGGGGAGTGGGTACTTGCCGTAGGGAATCCTTTTAACTTTACATCTACTGTTACGGCCGGTATCGTGAGTGCCAAAGGCAGAAACCTTGGTATCCTCGAAGATCAGGAATACCGCATTGAATCATTTATTCAAACAGATGCTGCTTTGAATGTGGGTAACAGCGGAGGAGCACTGGTCGATACAAAAGGATTGCTTGTTGGTATCACTTCAGCAATATATTCTCCAAGTGGTGCCTACGCCGGTAATTCTTTTGCAATACCGGTAAGTATAGTAAAAAAAGTTGTTGATGACCTTCGTCAATATGGCGAAGTACAGAGAGCAATTATAGGCATTGGAATTAACGAGCTTACATCTGATATTGCTGAAAAACAAAATCTTAAAGAAGTAAAGGGAGCCCTTATAACCAAGATTTACGATGGCAGCGCTGCAGCTGATGCAAAGCTTAGAGAAAATGATGTGATAATCAAAATAGCAGGAATACCAGTAGCTACCCCATCAGAACTCCAGGAACAGGTCGCAAAGTACCGTCCGGGTGACAAGATCACTGTCACTTATGTGAGAAACGGAAAAGAGAATACAGTGCCTGTAACACTTAAAAATGTAGCAGGTAACACCAGTCTGGTTACACGAGATACAAACACTGCAGAAGTTTTTGGTGCTACCTTTGAATCTCTTTCCTCTAATGAAAGACGCTCACTCCAAATAGATGGCGGAGTGAAAATAACGAAAGTGGAAGATGGTTTGTTCAGAGATCTGGGGCTTAGAAGAGGGACTATCATAACCTTTATTAACGGGAAAAAAGTTGAAAATACTGCCGATGTACGCAATGCAATCAGTAGTAACCAAAGATCTCTTAAGTCTGTCGAAGGATATACTCCCGATGGCAGACGCTTCAGTTATAGTTTTAGTAATTAATCTTAATGCAAATTAACATACTGTAATATAGTAAGATACAGACAGGCCCTGTTTTTTTAAACATTCCGGGGCTTGTTTTGTTATTCTAATAATAATATATTAACTTTGCGCAAATTTTTAAAGGCTGATGAGACAACTAAAGATTACCAAATCCATAACAAACAGAGAGAGTGCTTCACTCGACAAATATTTGCAGGAAATTGGTAAAGAAGAGTTGATCTCGGTGGAGGAAGAAGTTGAACTGGCTCAGAGGATAAAAAAGGGAGACAGAAATGCTCTCGAAAAACTCACTAAAGCTAATTTACGATTTGTAGTATCTGTTGCAAAACAATATCAGAATCAGGGTTTAAGCCTTCCGGATCTTATCAATGAAGGTAATCTGGGCCTGATAAAAGCTGCTGAGAAATTCGATGAAACAAGAGGTTTTAAGTTTATCTCTTATGCAGTATGGTGGATACGACAATCTATACTTCAGGCCCTGGCTGAACAATCAAGAATAGTCAGATTACCTCTTAACCAGGTTGGCTCTCTTAATAAAATAAATAAAGCTTTTTCAAAGTTTGAACAGGAAAATGAACGAACCCCTTCTCCCGATGAGCTGGCTGAAGTTCTTGAACTGCCAAAGGAAAAAGTGACTGATACACTGAAGGTGTCCGGCAGACACGTGTCTGTTGATGCTCCTTTTATTGAAGGTGAAGATAACAGCCTCCTGGATGTACTTACCAATACCGACTCTCCCGTTGCTGATAAACTGCTGATGGATGAGTCATTGTCACGTGAGATTTACAGAGCTCTTGCTACCCTTACAGAAAGAGAAAGAGATATTATCAGATTTTTCTTTGGAATAGGTTGCCAGGAAATGACTCTCGAAGAAATAGGTGAGAAATTTGGTCTGACCCGTGAGAGAGTACGCCAGATAAAGGAAAAAGCAATAAGACGGCTCAGACACACTTCCAGAAGCAGACTATTAAAAGGTTATTTGGGTTAGTTATATTACCAGTTTATATAGAAGGAGTCGTTGCAGACTCCTTTTTTTTGGTTCCCTGGCTTCGACGAGTGTCGCTTCTTTTTGAAAAATACATTCCCGGGGAGCACTTTTAAATCAAACAACTATGACATTTTGAGGGAGGATTACGAATATCATGACTCGCTTTCTTAACTTTGCCCTTATAATTTTTAATAGTTCTATTAATGAGTTTTAAGCTGATATCGGATTTTGTTCCTACAGGTGATCAGCCGGAAGCCATTAAACAGCTGATGGATGGCTTGGTTAATGGCAGTACATACCAGACTCTCCTTGGCGTTACAGGCTCAGGAAAGACATTTACAATAGCCAATGTAATCGAAAAAATTAACAGACCTGTACTCGTTCTCAGCCATAATAAAACGCTGGCCGCCCAGTTATATGGTGAGTTCAGACAGTTCTTTCCTGAAAACAGTGTCGAGTACTTTGTTTCTTATTACGATTATTACCAGCCTGAAGCGTATCTGCCAGTTACAGATACTTATATTGAAAAAGATCTCTCAATTAATGAAGAGATTGAAAAATTACGCCTTAGTACTACAGCATCACTACTGTCTGGCAGACGGGATGTGATAGTGGTCTCTTCTGTATCATGCCTTTATGGAATAGGTAATCCCGATGATTTCCATTCTAATACAATAAATATTTCAAAAGAACAGTATATATCACGCAATGTACTGCTTCGTAAACTTGTGGATAGCCTTTATTCACGAAATGAGATCGAATTCAGACATGGTACATTCAGAGTGAGAGGCGATACTGTCGATATCTTCCCTGCTTATGCAGATATTGCAGTGAGAATAATTTTTTTCGGAGACCAGGTAGAAGACATAAATACCTATGATCCTGTTTCCGGTGCCCGTATTGAATCTCTTAGTGAATATACCGTCTATCCGGCAAATATCTTTGTGACAACGAGGGACAGAATAAATCTTGCTGTCAATCAGATTCAGGATGATATGGTGCAGCAAATTGCCTATCTAAGAGATATAGGGAAAAGAGAAGAAGCTAAGCGCCTTGAGCAAAGGGTGTTATATGATCTTGAAATGATTAAGGAACTGGGATACTGTAGTGGAATAGAAAACTATTCCCGTTATTTTGACGGAAGGCAGGCCGGTACCAGGCCATTTTGTCTGCTGGATTATTTCCCTCACGATTTCTTAACAATAATTGATGAAAGCCATGTCAGTATCCCTCAGATAAGAGGGATGTACGGAGGTGATCATTCCCGAAAACAGACCCTTGTAGAATATGGTTTCCGTCTTCCTGCAGCTCTTGATAACAGACCATTGAGGCTGGACGAATTTGAAGCCCTAACAGGTCAGGTGATATTTGTCAGCGCCACACCTGCCGATTATGAGCTTGAAAAAAGCGAAGGTATCATTGTTGACCAGGTGATAAGGCCAACAGGTCTGCTTGATCCGCCTGTTGAAGTCAGACCGGCTACCACCCAGGTTGACGATCTCATGAGTGAGATAAGAGAAAGGGCAGGAGCGGGAGAGAGAACTCTTGTCACAACAATTACAAAAAGGATGGCAGAAGAACTGACAGCTTATCTGATGAAATTTGATATCAGATGCCGTTATATTCATTCCGGTATAGATACTTTGGAAAGGATTGAGATAATGGAAGGACTGAGAGCAGGAGATTTTGATGTATTGGTTGGAGTGAACCTTCTCAGGGAAGGCCTCGATTTACCTGAAGTGTCTCTGGTAGCTATTCTGGATGCTGACAAGGAAGGATTTCTCAGATCAGCAAGATCACTTACACAGACAGCCGGCAGAGCAGCACGTAACATAAACGGGAAAGTGATCATGTACGCCGATACTGTTACAAATAGTATGAAAGAGACTATTGATGAGACAAACAGACGGAGAGACAAACAATTGAAATATAACGAGAAAATGGGAATAACCCCGGCTCAGATAGTACGTAAAACAGGTACTATCCTGGCAGGCCTGAACCGTAAAGGAATAGCGGTAAAGACATATCTTGAACCTGAAAGACCTGATATTGCTGCTGATCCTGTTGTGAAATATATGAATATTGAAGCTCTTGAAAAAGCTATCAATATGGCAGAAAAAAACATGCAAAAAGCAGCTTCGGAACTTGATTTTATTGAGGCTGCCAGATACAGGGATGAAATGGCAGCCCTTCAGAAGCTTATAAAAAGTAAATCACACTAAAAACCTGTTCCTTATTCAGAACTCTTTACAGCAGTCCAATCCCATTTAGCAGAATCCGATGTTGCTGTCCCTGTTATACGCGACCCATTTACTTGCCCATGGTATGCGATATTACCTATTTTGAAAGATATTTCATTTCCTCTTAACCGTCCGTCAGCTATAGCTGTTATTGTACCTCCATTGTTGAAAGTGCCCTGAAAAAACTGATATTTCTGATTTATACTCAATTCATGTTCCCCTATCTTCCATCTTCCTTCAACTTTTGCCGGTATTATCCACATCAGCGCAGTAGTCCAACTGTTCCAGCTATCAGGAGTGTTGACCTCCAGATCAGGGATCCATTCTCCCATAGTGAATGTATTAGAGACCACACGTGTGCCAGGCTTAAGCTCAAGAAGCTTGGGCCTTAGCTTGAGATTGATCTCGGGCAAAAGGAACATGGTTATCACTGTAGCTTTCGTAAGATCATATTCAAAAAGAT
This sequence comes from Bacteroidales bacterium, assembly GCA_036743455.1. Taxonomy (GTDB): domain Bacteria; phylum Bacteroidota; class Bacteroidia; order Bacteroidales; family VadinHA17; genus LD21. Next base: position 26,751 of record DAINPM010000019.1, read on the forward strand.
CACCCTCAAAGAACTGAACTTGTGAACTGACACCTTCTTTTTCGGCATTTCTGCGCGATAAAGCTACCATATCAGGATTGAATTCAATGCCTATGGCACGGGCTCCCCGCTTTGCAGCAGTGATAACTGTACGGCCATCTCCAGACCCAAGATCAATGACCAGATCAGAAGGAGTAACTTCAGCTATGGAAAGCATGGTGTCAACAAGCTCCTGAGGTGTCGGTACCCACACAACATCCTTACCCTGTTGACCAACCTCGGGAACATAATCACGCCGGCTATCATCCTGACCATTCAGTGAAGGCATAATAACCAGAAGCATCAATATACCAAAAAAAGAACGTATAGGAATAACTGATTTCATATTCGGGTTTTTTAATTATTACTATCAGATATAATTAAACGAATGTAGCAATATAATTTAATTTCTGTTATCATCAGTACCAATTTTTTGACGTGAAAAATGAATAATATTACTCTCGCTTAAAGCCTTAAAAAACATTCTTTTCAGACCTTATTAAAAGATCATGTTTTTTTGAAAAAAATCAACTGTAAACCGGGGGATACCATTTGTAAACCCATATATGGTTTTTATTTCTTTGTATTGTATTTTTATATAAAAGAAAACGAACTTTGCAGAGTCTTTAATGAATTGCTGAAGAAATATGCCTGCAGAATCTGATTTGTTAACTTTGCTTTATTGCCGGCTATAGATTATGAATATGAAAAGGACATGAGATTCCCTTTTTGAACTACATAATAAAGCATGATTAAAAATAGTATGAAACCAGTATCAGGCAGGATAAAAATATAAACCGAATGAAACTTATCATTTTAATAATGACATCTTTTTTTCTGCCTTTTTCTGCTTCAGCTTTATCAACACACAAAGCTGTCATTCCAAATATTATACGGGAGGGAGATGATGCTGCTGATACTCAAAAGAAACTTGACGATTTGATGGGTAAAGCCCGGGATTACCTTGATAAATATTCCGAACACAGGGATGATGCTTTCGTTTATCTCGATTCTGCTGCCAGTATATGCAATAAAAACAATATTGAATGGCCTTCTCTGCTTCACTTTCTGCACGCAGACTATTTTTTCAGATCAGGCGATTACAGTAGTTCTGAGGAACAGGCAAACATAGCTTTGGGAAAAGCATTGGATGAAGGTGAATATGATGTTTACGTGAAAACTCTTATGTTACTGGGGTTGTATTACCAGCGTACAGGATTTTTCAATGAGAGTATAGAAAAATACAATGAGAGTATTGCCTTTGCGAAAAAGCGTAAACTGAAGAAAGTAATACCTTCTTCATACAGAGGGCAGGCAAATGTATATAACACAGTGAATGATCTGGAAAACTACCGCAGCCATCTTGGTTTAATGGCAGAAGCCGGTCTGGCTGAAGATGATACCGTTGCCGTCATGGAAGCATATCTTCTCCTGGGCACTTCGCTGGCCGGAGAAATACGTGATTTCAACGGAGCCGATTCCATCCTGCGCAGATGTGTGGACCTTTCACTGAAACAGAAGAATACTTACTATACAGCTTTTGCTTCAGCAAACATTGGATGGAATTACTACTGCGAACACATGTACGATTCCGCTGTGGTTAACTACGAGAGATCACTTAAATACAGCCTTAAAGACAATTATGTGATGATATCAGCTAACTCCTACGGTAACCTGGGTACTATAAACCGTGACGTAGGAGACTCTGATAAAGCTTTGAAATATTACCAGCTATCCCTTGAATATGCAAAGAAAGCAAAGGACTGGTATACTCTGTCGTGGGTTTATAATGATATGCATCAACTTTATCTTAACAGGCAGGATACTGCAAATGCTTATGAGAATTTTGTGCTGTATAAACAGTTCAATGACTCGGTCCTTATTACCAGGAGTTCACAGGGGCTTACAGAAGCCCGGGTGCGCTATGAGGCGGATATGCATAATAAAGAAGTGGATATCCTTTCACTAAGATTGAAGAACAACAGGCTTCTGAACATTGCTATCCTCGGCTTTTTTATTCTGGCAGTGATAATAGGATTGCTCCTTTTCAGAGGATCCAGACTGAAGAATAAAAGAAGGCTGAGCGAGATGAACCGTAAGATAGCAGAACTGACACAGGTCAACCTTCGGCAGCAGATGAACCCTCATTTTATTTTCAATACTCTTAATTCGATACAGTATTATATGTATCAACATGACAAGCTGGCTACAAATAACTATCTTACTAAATTCTCAAATCTCATGCGTAAAGTCCTTGAGAACTCAAATCATACCTCTGTTTCCCTTCGTGATGAACTCGACGCGATTAACCTTTATCTCGAACTGGAATCTTTAAGATTCAGTGGTAAATTTGATTACCGGATTACAGTGGATGAAGAGATTGATCCCTTTCTGTTTAAAATACCTACAATGCTTATTCAGCCTTATGTGGAAAACTCAATATGTCACGGACTGATGCCAAAAGCTGAAAAGGGTTATGTTAATATCGGTTTCAGACTGGATAAAGATCATATAACCTGTACTATTGAAGATAATGGTATAGGTCGTGAAGCAGCAGGAGAAATATCAAAACAGAGAAAGAGCAACCATAATTCCATGGGTACGAAGATCGTTTCTTCGAGGCTTGACCTGGTCAATGAACTGTATGGGACAAGTCTTAAAACAGTTTATTTCGATCTTGTTAACGACAAGGGAGAGCCCGAAGGTACCCGGGTAGAGATTCATATTCCGATAATGACATGAATACGAAATTGAGCACAATTATTATTGATGATGAAGTCAATGCCGTAAATTTCATCTCTTCGGTAATCGAAGAATATTGTCCCGGCTTGGATGTTGTGGGTACAGCAGGAAGTGTTTTCGGTGGTGTGGAAGTGATAAGGGAAAAGGATCCGGATCTTGTTTTTCTTGATGTTGAGATGCCTGACGGTTTGGGTTTCGACCTGCTGCAGGACTTTCCGGATAAGACATTTGACGTGATCTTTATAACAGCTTTTAACCATTATGCTATTAAAGCAATTAAGTACAGCGCTGTTGATTATATACTAAAACCGGTTAATATATCGGAATTCATGGAAGCTGTAAAAAAAGTTATCAGTGTACGCTCCGTAGACAAACAAAGTTCTAATGAAAGTATAAAAGTACTTCTTGAAAATATCAGGACAACAAATCCTTCCCGTCTGGCTATACCTACATCTGATGGTATGGAGTATGTCAATCCAAAAGAGATCATCAGGCTCGAAGCTGACAGAAGCTATTCGTGGTTATTCATGACAGCCAGCAGGAAAATGCTTGTTTCCAAACATCTGAAAGAATTTCAGGATCTGCTCAGCGACAGGTATTTTTTCCGTTCCCATAACTCCCATCTTATAAACCTCAAATATGTCCGTAAATATATACGCAAAGACGGAGGCTATATAGAAATGCAGGACGGAGCCAGAATACCCGTTTCAAGAAACAGAAAAGACCTGTTTCTCATTCACATGGAGAGATTCAAGGGTTGACAGGATATTGTACCATTAAATTCTTCCGGGAATATATTACCAGTGGATTATTTTTTTTAGATTCACTGTTCCTCAATGAAAGAAAAGGGTGCCTTTATGGACACCCTTTTTTCAGATCAATAAAACCTAAAACTGGCCGGACGGCCGGGGATAAACTAATTATTTTGCAGCTGAGAATGTTACGGGATCATTCAAAAGAAAGGGGAAATACGCTGCAATGAGTTGAGTGGCTTCGTGATCCCCTTTTTGTCCAGAACCCAATACTTTCTGATGGAAATATTCCATCTTATTGATATCCGATTCTCTCGTTGCATAACCCGTTTTTTCAAGCGACTTGTCAAGTCTTTCAACGCCGAAATAATTCTCGTTGTTGATATACTGTACGGAAAGCTTGTCTGATAATACCAGATATTTCCTGCATTTTCTTTCCTTGCATACAACAACAGTAACCTCCATGGGGGAGTTGGCATAGCTGATTATGTAAGCCTTGAAATCCTCTCCGTTAATAGTGAAAGGATCATCGGCTGTTTCAATCTTGTAGTCACCCAGTGAAGAGAATGTCTTTCCCTGTGCAACAACATTCCTTCCGAAAGAAGCAGTACAAATAACTGCAAGTAATAAGGTAAAAATCATCTTTTTCATGGCTTGAAGGATTAATTGGTTAAAAAATCATCTTTCTTATCTTAACGATTATTTTCATTTCTGAAAACTCTTATCAATAAATTCATACCGAAAGTAGTATATTGTATGAAGCTGGGAAAGATTAAACTAACCAATGGTAGATCCCGGTTAACGGATGACAGTTTAATAAGACGGCCAATAAACAAAGAGATGATTTGAATAGATTTTTTGCTTAAAAAAAGTAATTTTGCCTTAGCATATCCACTAATCTTCCAAAAATATGTTGGCAGGAAACTGTCGGACTTCTTTAAGGGTTATGAAATCATTAATTTAATCATCTATATATTATGAAAAAAATGTTATATAAATCGATTATATTCTTTTTTATAATCGCCTTATCCGGCTGTTCAGTCAGTAATATGAGCACTTCCGGAAGAAGAGACGGCCGGGTGAAGAACATTATTTTGTTTATTGGTGACGGCATGGGGACAGCCCATGTTTATGCCGGTATGACAATAAGCCCTGAGCCACTTGTTCTTGAGTCATTCCCATATACCGGTTTCATTAAGACTTATTCGTCAGATAACTATGTTACTGATTCGGGTGCAGGAGGCACTGCATTAGCCTGTGGGAAAAAGACCAGGAATGGTATAATTGGCATGGGACCTGATTCGACGGATATTGCTTCTATTGTTGAGATAGCTCATAAGAACGGTCTGGCAACAGGTGTACTGAGTACTGCATCTGTCACACATGCCACTCCTGCTTCTTTTGTTGCCCATAATATTACCCGTAACGATTATGAAGGCATTGCCGAAGATTTTCTCAATGGAACTGCAGATGTCTTCATTGGTGGTGGAGAAGATAATTTCCGTAACAGAAAAGACGGGAAAGATCTGACTCTTACATTGGAGGAACAGGGTTACGATGTTGTTTACACTATGGACGACCTGAAGGCCTCCGGCTCTGAAAAAATTGCCGGTTTACTTGCCAAAGAGCACATGCCCAGGGTAACTGAAGGAAGGGTAGGGGTCCTGGCAGAAATGACCGCAAAAGCTATCAGTACACTTAGCCGCAATAAAAATGGTTTCTTCCTGATGGTGGAAGGTTCAATGATCGACTGGGGAGGCCATGCAAAGGATTTTGAATATATAGTATCGGAATTACTGGATATGGACGAAGCTGTTGGTGTTGCAAAAGAATTTGCCGAAAATGACGGTAAGACACTTATTGTTGTAACTGCCGATCATGAGACGGGAGGCCTGACCCTTATGGGAGGAGACATGAAAAGCCATCAGGTACGAAGTAATTTCATTCAGACAGGTAATCATACTGCAACAATGGTTCCCGTTTTTACATATGGCCCCGGTGCACAAAATTTCACAGGGATACACGAAAACACTTACTTCGTGGATGAGTTTGTAAAACTGTTACGTATCAGTAAATAGAATAACAAAAAGCTTCTGTTTTACTACTGACCGGATATCTTTTTAAACTGTTCTTCCCGGGCTATGTTCTTAAGGGCTTCTGCTCCCAGACGGTTTTTTAGCGGACTGAGGCAGAGACTGCCCGGTGAGACATGAACATCCATGGACTCAATTTGCCCTCTCCCTTTTGAGAAATCCGGAAACGAAGGATACATGCCAGAAGCACTCAATAATCATAATTACTGTTGGCATCAGCATTAATCACATTTTATTATTATTTTGTTTTTTTCTTCAGAAATTATTTCACCTGACCACTCGAAGTCAATATTCTCTGATGAAATAATTATCTTATCATCAATATCCTTTATTTCAGACTTATTATTCACGAAAAAAACAGCCTTATCGACAAACCAGATCTGCCCCTTATAAATAGTTGCAATGTCATGATTGGTAATGAATAGTTTGTTTTTATCGTTTCCGAGATTCAGTAAAGTATTATGCAACACGATGCTGTCATTAATAGCATTGGCATTCATAGGGTCGAAACCTCTGAACTTCGGGAAAGCATAACTAAAATTAAAAATATACTTATTCATACATAGTTCTCATATTGCAGACGGTAATTTTACATTTCATGGAAGATCAGCTTAACTACTATGCCTATAATCCGGATTCACAG
>DAINPM010000020.1:0-5841 GCA_036743455.1 Bacteroidales bacterium
GCCAATAGCTTCTACAAGGTCATCGAGCCGCTGATAAACCAGGGAATCAAGATCGAGTTTCTCTGCGACTTTTTTCACCATTTCCTGGTATTTTGGTGAGTCGGGGTCGGAAAACTCCTTTAAATCCTGTTCTCCGCCTCCCATTTCGACCATGGCCCTGCGGGCAGCCAGCTCCATTGGAGAACGTGACTGTGTAAAATTCAGAAAATCGCATGGATAGAGAAGCGGGGGGCAGGCGATTCTCATGTGAAGTTCGGCAGCACCTGATTTTCTCATGTCATTTGTATTGTCCTTGAGCTGTGTGCCCCTGACAATACTATCGTCGAGAAATACCATTTTCCTGCCTTTTATGACCGAACTGTTTGGTATAAGTTTCATTCTTGCAACCAGGTCCCTCTGGGCCTGAAATGCAGGAAGGAAACTTCTTGGCCAGGTGGCAGTGTATTTTGAATATGCTCTTTTGTTAGGTATTTTCTTTTCGTTTCCGTAACCAATTGCATGCCCTACTCCCGAGTCGGGAATTCCGCATACAAAGTCGGCTTCAACTGTGTCTCTCCTGGCAAGGGCCGCTCCACACCTGTAACGGCATTCATCGACGTTTACTCCTTCATATTCCGAAGGCGGATATCCGTAATATACCCACAGAAACGAACATATCTGTAATTTTTCTCCCGGTTCTTTCAGGCGGGTGTAGCCCTGGGTTGTGACATGGAGAATTTCCCCGGGGCCGACAAAATATTCAAGTTCATACCCTGTGTTCGGAAAAGAGCAGGATTCTGATGCCACTGCATAAGCATCTTCCTTCTTTCCTATTACAACAGGAGTCCGGCCCAGCTTGTCTCGCGCCACAATTATGCCTTCATCCGTCAGTATCGCCAAAGAACAGGAACCTTTTACTCTGGCAAATACATTCTCAATACCTGAAACGAAATCATCTTTTTCACAAATCAGGTTGGCTACAACTTCGGTGGGATTTATATTCCCCTCGAAATTTTCGGTAAAGTGTTTTTTGCCGTTAATTATATGAGATTCAAGTTCTCCCAGATTTACGATCCTGCTGACAGTCACAATCGCAAAACGTCCAAGATGGGAAGTAAAAAGAAGGGGCTGCGGATCGGTATCGCTGATAATCCCCATTCCCGAATTGCCTGAAAATTGTGATATTTCATCTTCAAACTTTGTCCTGAAATATGAATTTTCAATCGAGTGGATCGAACGTCTGAACCCTTTCCCCGGAACAATAAACACCATGCCTGCCCGTTTTGTACCCAGGTGCGAATGGTAATCAGTTCCGTAAAAAACATCAGTAATGCAATCTTTTTTTGAAACAACTCCGTAAAATCCACCCATATTGTTGATTATTAAGGTTGTATAACTAATTGGTTCTTTTGTAAATTTAATGAATGGAATGAGAATATAATATTATCCTATAATTATTATTTTTGCAATCTTATATCTCACTAAAAATCATATAAATGACCGAAACAAATTCAGACCAGGCAAGTATGTCAGCAGACAAAGGCAGTGCACCGATCAAGATGATTGCCCTTTCAATTATACTGGCTGTTGTGCTTGTTTTTATTGTAATAATGTATTTCGACCAGAAGCATAAAATGATCGAAATGGAAACAGTGCTGACAGAGGAGAAGGATTCCCTGGCAAACGAGTTGCGGAAGATGGCCTATGCATACGATACGCTTAAAACAAATAATGACACTCTCAATGCCGGACTGGAACGTCAGAAGGAGCGGATAGTAAAACTCCTTGCAATAAATGCCTCAAATGCACAGCTGATCAGAACCTATAAAAAGGAAATAACCACTATGAGGGAGATAATGAAAAGTTATATTGTCCAGATCGACTCCCTCAACACGCGCAATAAGATACTTGTTGCTGAAAATCAACAGATAAAACAACAAATGTCGGAGGTTCAGAGTGCTAAAACGGAACTTGAAAAGGTAAGGGAAGAACTCACCGAAAAAGTTGAAGTTGCTTCCGTGATACAGGCAAAAAACATTATGGCTGCAGCTGTCAACAGGAAAAACAAGGAGACATCGAGACTTAATCTCATGGAAAATCTCAGGGTGTCTTTTACCCTTCGCGAAAATCCTATCGCGGAAGCAGGACAGAAGCAGATATACCTGAGAGTGACAAGGCCTGATTCTCTTGTTATTACAACAAGTCCGGATAATCTCTTTGATTACAACGAGAACAAGATGATCTATTCGGCCACACGTACAATAGATTATATGAACCAGGATATTGATGTTACCATATGGGTTGAAAACACCGGCGATTTTATTCCCGGAAACTACAATGCCGAACTTTATCTTGACGGAATAAAAATTGGAAAAACCGGTTTTATCCTGACAAAAAGATGATCAGCCTCCCTGTGAAGGCATCATAAATTCTGAAATAATATTATCAGATATCAACTTACCCTGGTTTGAAAGGACCAGGGTATTTTTATTTTTTTTCATCAGTCCGTAATCTATGAATTTTCCGGCCGTATTCATGATATAATCATATCCTTCCTTTTCAAAGGTCTTTTCTGCAAAATCAAGGTCAATACCCCACATGGTCCGTAGTGATGTCATAACATATTCATTGAACCTTGTCCGAAGGTCGAGTTCTTCACGTTCATAATAGTCCCTGCCGCTTCTGATGAATTTTATGTACTTTTCAATATCACTTAAATTCCACTGCCGTGAATAGCCGTTAAAGGAGTGTGCCGAAGGCCCCAATCCTATGTATGGTGCCTGTTTCCAGTAATTTGTATTGTGAACCGAGAAAAATCCAGGCTTTCCGAAATTTGAGATTTCATAATGAATAAAACCGGCTTCCTCTGTTTTGTCGACCAGAATATTGAATTGCTGTATGCTCTCCTCTTCTTCTGTTTCATTCAAAAGTCCTTTTTCCTTCATTTTCCAGAATACGGTTCCCGGTTCGATACTCAGGTGATAGGCAGATAGATGATTTATCCCGGTTGAAAAGGTAATATCCAGATTTTCACTCCATCTTTCCGTTTTCATTCCCGGAATACCATAAATAAGATCTGCCGAGACATTTTCAAATCCCGAGCTGAAAATAATCCTGATCGCTTCTTTTGCCTGGGCTGCCGTATGCCTGCGGTTTAACATTATAAGATCATCATCATTCCATGATTGTATGCCGATGCTTACCCTGTTAATTCCCATTAATTTAAGATCTTTCATGTATGATCCAGTGACATCATCAGGATTGACTTCAATGGTAATTTCTTCAACTGATCCGAGGCCAAGATGAGTATCAATATCTGTCAGTATTCTTGCTATTTCTTTGGGGCTCAGAACTGATGGTGTTCCACCGCCTATATATAAAGTGCTGTACTTCTCTGATGTAATGTATGATTTACGTTCTTCTGCTTCTCTGCCCAGTGCAGATATAAATTCAGAATGATCTCCTGCTGATACAACATGATAGAAATCACAATAGTGACACAGTTTTTTACAGAATGGTATATGAATATAAATTCCGGCCATGAGGAAATACAAAGAAGTAAAATTATAAAATTATGTCAATCTATTATTTACATTTGCAGCAAACATTTACTGATGATAAAAAGGCATAAATTTACCATCCTGGTTACAATTATCATTCTGTACCTCAGTCTCGCCGGTTCACAGACATTCGGTCAGACAGGATTTATTAATGTTCCGTATATTGACAAAATAGGCCATTTCGGTCTTTATTTCATTCTGATGTCTGTGATAATACTCGAGCACAGACATTCATTTCATAACACACGTCAGATGCTTCTTATAGCATTAATCCCTATATGTTTCGGAACATTGATGGAATTTCTTCAGCTGGTACTTACCAATGATCGCAAAGGAGAAGTCCTTGATGCTATTTTTAACACTGCCGGAATTACTACAGCAATATATATATGGTTGATTTTCAGGCCTTATTATAAGGATAAAATCAGATAAGTATCTGTTCTGTATCAGCTGAATTCTTTACAAGCTCATCAAGGGTTACCGTCTTAAACAATTTTATCAATCCTGCCCTTACTTCCGAATATTGTTTGTGTACCGGACATTGCATTTTTTTCCTGTCGACTGATGAACATGATGTATTGTGAATTATACAACTTGTAAAAAGGTCTTCTCCGTCAATAACTCTGACTATATCATACATTGTTATTTCTGAAGGATCTTTTATCAGGGAAAACCCTCCATGCGGACCTTTTAGTGATTTAAGCATTTTTTGCTTTGCCAGCTGCTGAAGTATCTTTGCCAGAAAAGGTGTTGGTAGATCCAGATCTTTTGAAATTATCTGAATTCCCGTTTTACTGTCACCTTTTTGTCTGCTGGCAATATAGATCATTGCCCTTATTCCGTAGCGGCATGAGTTTGATAACATTTCAGTACAATTTTAAAGGGATCTTGTCTATTCTCCTTTTATGCCTTCCTCCTTCAAAAGAAGTTTTCAGAAAAGTTTTTACTATCAGGCAGGCTTCCGATTCATTTATAAACCTTCCGGGCAAGGCACAAATGTTAGCATCATTATGTGCTCTTGCCAGCCTTCCTATTTCTTCATTCCAGCATAGTGCACTTCTTATTCCCGGATGCTTATTTACCGTCATGTTGATCCCGTTTCCCGTGCCACAAATCGATATTCCCAGATCAAAATCACCTTTTGAAACTGCATTCGCCATCGGATGACCATAATCGGGATAATCGACTACATCAGCTGTCGGACAACCAAAATCTTTCACATTATATTTTTCGCTGATCAGGAAATCGATCAGTTTTTGTTTCAGGTAAAAGCCTGCATGATCTGATACGATAGCAATTTTCAGATTGTTCATTATTTAGCTTTTATATTATTGCGTTAATTTAAAGAAAATAATATTCTTTTATCTTTAAACCTGGTTATTTTTTAATCTGTTAACAAATCTGTGAATTATGGTGTAAGTATATTTTTAAAAATGAAGCTTTATAAACAAATTAACAATTCTGACGATTTTTTATCAGGTTTTTAAAATACTGTGAAACGATTAAAGTGTTGAAATCAACTTCAAATGAACATTAAAAACAATAAATTTGTTCTTTATTAATGAACAGTTAATCTCTTATAACAGTTGTTAGTTCTTATATTAAAATATTGAAAAGCAATACTTAAATTATAATTTAACTGTTAATAAATTGTTTACCTGATGATAATTATAAGAATTACAAAAAATACTGATCTTAATTTTTAACACAGTTAACAGCATAACATCATAACCATAAAGATTTAAATCTCTTTTATAATTCATTTTTTAAATTGTTTATAACATTAATTCAGGATGAATAACAAAGGAAATACGGATTTCATTTCTGAGATAAAAGGGCTTAAAAAGGAGAAGAATGCAATAATCCTTGCGCATTATTATCAGACGGGAGATATTCAGGATATAGCCGACTTTGTTGGTGACAGCCTGGGCCTTTCTCAGAAAGCAGCATCAAACAACGCCGACATAATTGTATTTGCAGGTGTTAAATTCATGGCGGAGACAGCTAAGATACTTTCACCTGAAAAAAAAGTGCTGTTACCAGATATGAATGCAGGTTGTTCTCTTGCAGATTCATGCCGGGCAGAGGATTTCAAAAAATTCCTCAGAGAGAATCCGGGAAGAACTGTAATAACATATGTAAACACTACAGCTGAAATAAAAGCTCTTTCCGATATTATTTGTACATCATCAAATGCAGTTCACATTGTAAATTCACTACCTCCTGAGGAAAAAATAATTTTTGCACCAGACAGAAATCTTGGAAATCATGTGATAAATCAGACAGGAAGGGACATTATCTT
>DAINPM010000020.1:5941-32313 GCA_036743455.1 Bacteroidales bacterium
CCAGTACCTCCCATTGATTCTACATGTGGTTGCAGTGAATGCAATTTCATGAAATTGATAACAATGGAAAAAATTTATCACTGTCTTAAGAATGAAAAACCGGAAATTAACGTTAATAAAAAGATTATGGAGGAAGCCCGGAAACCTATTATTAGAATGATGGAGATATCTCAAAAATTAGGACTTTAAAACATGAAGAGGCAGATCCTGACAATTGTATCAGCAATATTGACATTATTACTGACAGCCCAGTCGAACGAACAGATCAGTGACGGATATCAGATATTCAGGTATCCAAATGGAAATATTTCAGGAGAGGGATTTTTAAAAGACGGAAAACCTGAGGGTTACTGGAAGAGTTATTACGTAACAGGTGTAAAAAAATCGGAAGGACGTTACAGGAACTTCATGCTTGACAGTATCTGGGTATTTTACGACCAGGCAGGAGATACAACTGATAAAATCAATTATCTGTTCGGAAAGAGAAACGGATATTATTTTAAATACAGAAAGAGTCCGTCTGACGGACTCTATTTATGGTCGAAAGAACTGTATGCAGGGGATAAGAAAGAAGGAACAGGTTTTATTTATTTTCCCGACGGTAAAATCCAGCAGACAATATCTTATAATGAAGGCAAAAGAGAGGGACTATCCAGGGAATTCGATAAAGATGGCAATGTAATAACTCTCCTGGAATACAATAATGATTTTCTTGTAAGCAGGGAGAGAATAAACCGTACCGGCAGTAAAGGATTGAAACAGGGAGAATGGGTTGATTTTTATCCAAACGGAAATAAAAAATCGGAAAAAACATATAAGGATGATTTGATGCACGGATATTACAAGGAATATGATATGAAGGGAAACCTTGTTCTTACTATGCTTTATGATAATGGCTCAATAGTGGAATCAAATGTAGAAGATCAGCCCGATATTGAAATTGTGAACAGATACGATGAGAATAACAAACTCATTTACAGTGGTCCTTTCCGCAATAATATACCGGTGGGAGTACACAGGGAATATGATGCCAGCGGTAAAGTAAAAAACTCCTTTCATTATAATGATAACGGTCTTTTATTGTCAGAAGGAATCATAGATGAAGCCGGAAACAGGAACGGAACATGGAAAGATTTTTATCCCGACGGAAATGTTATGGCAGAAGGAAGTTATAACGACAACAGGCGCACCGGACTTTGGAAATTTTATACAGCTTCCGGCAAAACGGAACAAACAGGATTTTATAATAACGGACGGCCTGACGGATTATGGAAATGGTATTACGAGAACGGCTCTATATTGAGGGAAGAAGAATACTTCCAGGGTTTGAGAGACGGAGAATACACAGAATTTTCTTCTGAAGGCGAAATAATAGGCCAGGGAAGATATTCCGACGGAGAAAGAAATGGCGACTGGAAATTCAAAACAGGAGATATAATTGAAGAAGGAAAATATATTATCGGTCTTAAAGACGGCCAGTGGCGTTCATATTACCTCGACGGAACCCTTAAGTTCAAGGGTAATTATTCACAGGGAAACCCCGATGGCCAGCATCTTTACTATTATGAAAACGGTAAAATAAGAGAAGAACAATATTACAAAACGGGCATCAGGCAAAGAACCTGGAAAAAATATGACGAAGAAGGAATGCCCTATATTACAATTACATACAAGGACGATATAGAGACCAGCATTAACGGTGTAAGAATAAATCTGCCTGAAAGTGATGTGAAGCTGATAAAATAGTTACTTTGCCCTCATGCAGGAAAAATTCAATATCAGAAAACAGGATCTTTCAATATCCGACAGGGAAATAGATTATCAGCTCCGGCCTGTTGTTTTTTCTGATTTCAGGGGACAGCAGCAGATCATCGATAATCTTACAGTTTTTGTAACTGCTGCAAAACAAAGAACCGAAGCCCTCGACCATGTACTGCTTCACGGACCTCCTGGTTTGGGTAAAACAACACTTGCTGCAATTATTGCAAATGAACTGGGAGTAAATTTAAGGGTTACATCAGGTCCTGTCCTTGATAAACCCGGCGACCTTGCCGGCCTACTGACCAATCTTGAAACAGGTGACGTACTGTTTATTGATGAAATTCACAGACTTAGTCCTGTCGTGGAGGAATATCTGTATTCTGCCATGGAGGATTTTCAGATCGACATTATGATCGATAAGGGACCAAGTGCAAGGTCTGTGCAGCTTTCGCTGAACAGATTCACGCTTATAGGTGCAACAACGCGGTCAGGCTTGCTTACAAGTCCGCTGCGTGCCAGGTTCGGAATAAAATTTCATCTGGAATATTATGACCAGGGAATTCTTACCGGGATAATTAAAAGATCGGCAGGGATACTGAATATAAAAATCGATGATAACGCTGCTTCCGAAATTGGACGCAGAAGCCGGGGTACTCCAAGGATAGCAAATGCACTGCTTAGAAGGATACGTGATTTTGCCCAGGTGAGAGGAACTGGAAATATAGATCTTTCCATTACTAAATATGGCTTAAATGCACTTAACATAGACCAGCACGGTCTCGACGAAATGGACAACAGGATTCTCTCGGTGATAATAAATAAGTTCAGCGGAGGTCCGGTTGGCTTAAATACAATAGCCACAGCTGTTGGGGAAGAAAGCGGAACCATTGAAGAGGTCTATGAGCCATTTCTTATAAAGGAAGGCTTCCTGAAAAGAACACCAAGGGGCAGGGAGGCAACAGAACATGCTTACAAACACCTGGGACTGGTTTTCAGGCCCGAAAAGGGTGCCACACTTTTCTGATAAACAAATTGTCAGTTAAATACGTTACTGATCTTCAGAAGGCCTCTCTTATTCAGTATTTTGATCTTACGTCCGTTAAGTTCTACGAGTCCGTCAGCCTTAAATTCCGATAACAATCTTATAACTGATTCTGTGGCTGTTCCAACAATATTGGCAAGCTCTTCACGGGTCAGGGAAATACGGAGGATATTGTTCTCATCAAGGCCAAAATCTTCAACAAGTAAAAGCAATATTTCTGCAAGTCGTTCACGTACAGTCTTTTGCGCAATGTCGGTTATAAAGGAATTTGCTTCACCAAGCTCGTGACAGGCCAGTTTAAGCAGCTCATGAGCAAATGTGGAATTTGATTTCACAAGAGAAATAAGGATTTCAGCAGGAATAAAACAAACCTGACAATCTTCAATTACTTTAGCCGAGGTACATGCCAGCTCATTGCTTAACACGCTTCGGTATGCTATGATATCACCCGGTTTTGCAAAGCGAATGATCTGTTCTTTCCCGTCCAGGCCTGTCTTAAATACTTTAATGATACCTTTATGAATGCAGTAAAAACCACTTATACGGCTTCCTTCACTGTAAAGGAGGTCTCCCCTTTTAAACAGCCTGAATTCCTTCTCAAAGTTTATCAGATCGGTTTCTTCACGACCAAGATGACGGAAAATGGTTCCATTTTCATATGAACATTTGTCACACAGCGGAACAGGCACTTCTTGTTGTTTCATAGCTCTTTGGCAATAAACATATTACAGAACAACAATAAGAAATTATAAATTGTTCAAATTCCTAAAAAGCAGTACTGAACTGTTGAAGGAATCTGATATCATTCTCAAAATACAGGCGCAGATCATTGATCTGATATTTAAGCATTGCAGGCCTTTCAATGCCCATCCCGAACGCAAAACCTGTATATTTTCTGCTGTCAATATCGCAGGCTTCAAGAACAGCCGGATGCACCATTCCGCAACCGAGTACCTCGAGCCAGCCCGTATATTTACAAACGTTGCATCCTTTTCCGCCACAGATTGTGCAGTTTACGTCCATTTCGGCCGATGGTTCGGTAAAGGGAAAATACGAAGGACGCAGACGTATCCTTGTGTCTTTTCCATACATCTCCCGGGCAAAAAACAATAATGTCTGTTTCAGATCGGCAAAAGAGACATTTTCATCGATATAAAGACCTTCAACCTGGTGAAAAATGCAGTGGGCTCTTGCGGAAATTGCCTCATTTCTGAATACCCTTCCGGGAGAAATGGTACGGATAGGCGGTTTCTGCTTCTGCATGACCCTTACCTGGACCGAAGATGTATGCGTTCGCAGAAGAATGTCATCAGGGCTGGAATCTTCCTCCGAATTTCGTGAAATGTAAAATGTATCCTGCATGTCACGGGCAGGATGCTCCGGAGCGAAGTTAAGTTTTGTAAAAACATGATCGTCATCTTCTATCTCCGGACCTTCGGATACTGTAAAACCTATACGGCTGAAAATGCTTATGATCTCATTTCTTACTATGGAAATCGGATGACGGGTACCGCTGAAATAAGGAAAAGCTGGACGCGTGAGATCACCCGAAAGATTTCCGGAGCCGGCATCAGACAGATTAGATTTGAGTAAGCTGAGCCTATCGAGAGCGGTTTGCTTGAGTAAGTTAAGTTTTTGTCCAAGTTCCTTCTTTTCAGCAGGAGGTACATTGCGAAACTCTTCAAAAAGAACAGAGACGATACCTTTTTTACCAAGATACTTTATTCTGAACTTCTCAAGCTCTTCAGGATTGCTGATCTTTGCACCGGCTATCTCTTTAAGAAGGTCGTTTATTTTGTCGATCATTGATTTATTTGTTGATATTTTTGAATAATCAGCGGCCTTCAATTTTTACTTTCAGGATCTTTACATCTGTCAGCGGTCTGTCGGAAGCATCTGTTTTTACCCCGGAAATCTTGTCTACAACCTCCATACCCTCAAGAACTTCTCCAAAAACAGTATAAGTTCCGTCGAGACGAGGAACACCTCCTTCACTTTTGTACACAACTTTCTGATTTTCAGGTATTTTATATTCAGGATTTGTGGTAAGATATTCAAACATACTTACCGCCGCTTTTTCCTGTATCTCTCCGGCGGATAGAATTGTAGCGGATTGTTTCAGACTGTCTTCAATATGCCTGATTATCATATTGAACATTGCCTGTTTTATATTGCTGTTTATCCTTTGTTCTGCCAGCTCCAATTCTTCATCGTTAAGCTTTTCTCCCTGAACGATATAAAAATGAGTACCCGATGATCTCATTTCAGGATTTACGTCATTACCCTCCCTGGCTGCGGCAAGGGCTCCTCTTTTATGAAAAAGCGCAGGATTAAATTCCGATGGGATTGTATAGGTGTTAAGCGAATCGGCAGAAGAAGGAAGAGAAATACTTCTTGTTGACGGATCACCGGCCTGTATCATAAAGTTATTTATTACACGATGAAAGGAAATACCATCGTAAAAGCCTGAAACAACAAGTTTTATGAAATTGTCGCGATGCACGGGTGTTTCATCGTATAATCTGAGCTTTATGTCACCATGAGTGGTTTTCATCAGAACAACAGTGTTTTCATTACCACCGGGTGCACTGCACGATAAACCTAAAAGTAAAACCGAGCAGACAATAGTCCGACAAAGGATTTTGTTCATCAATAGACTAAATTGGTTAATATTGCCGTATAAATCTGAATGCAAAGATATTTAACTTTGCGCGATCAGAAAAGAAAAAGTGAACGAAGTCAGAACACTTGCAAAACAAACAGCCGTTTACGGTTTTGGGACTATTATCCCCCGCTTCCTGAATTACGGTGTAATGACGTTCTTTTATACAAGGATATTCACGAAAGCTGAATATGGAATTGTGACTGAGCTTTATGCCTGGATGGTTTTGCTCCTTATTGTGCTTACATACGGAATGGAAACAGGTTTTTTCAGGTTTTCCCAGAAAACAGAAAATTTCGAAAAAGTATATAGCACCTCTCTTATCAGCCTATTCTCAACCTCAACACTTTTCGTCCTTCTGGTCTGCATGTTTATCAAGCCGCTGGGAATCCTGCTGGATTATCAGGAGCGACACGACTTTATAAGGATGTCGGCAATGATAATTGCAATAGATGCATTTACTGCAATACCATTTGCCAGGCTGCGTAAGGAAAACAAAGCATTTATTTTCAGTTTGATCAAGACAGTCAATGTTATCATAACAATTGCTGTGGTTCTGTTCCTTCTTCTGGTGGCGCCGGGAATCTGGGAAAAAAGCAATGGCTGGTTCAGGAACATTTACAATCCAGAGTACAGAGTTGGATATGTTTTTGTGGCGAACCTGGTTGGAAGTATCTCAACAGTGATAATGCTGCTGCCCTACATTGTGAAAATTAAACCGGTTTTCGATGCATCCGTATGGAAAAGAATGATAGGATACTCATTTCCACTGCTGATCGCCGGACTTAGCGGCTCGATAAATGATGCTCTTGATAAGGTTATCATGAGACGGATAATAGGCAGCGAGACAGGACTTGAAACCGTTGGTGAATATGGTGCAGGATATAAAATAGCTGTCCTGATGGCACTCTTTATTCAGATGTTCAGGTTTGCTGCAGAGCCATTCTTTTTTGAAAGGGCAAAAAAGGAAAATGCCAAGGAAACATATGTGTACGTAATGAAGTATTTCGTTATAGTAATGCTATTGATATTCCTGGGAATAAACCTGTATATTTCTGGAATTCAGTACATTATTGGTCCGATATTCAGGGAGGCAATCGTTGTTGTACCAATTGTCAGTATGGGCTACCTGCTTTACGGAGTTTATGTTAATCATAGTATCTGGTATAAACTGAACGACATGACACGGTATGGCATTTACATTACAATGGCGGGTGCCGTTGTCACCATACTGATAAATGTCTTTCTCATAAATGTTTACGGATACATGGCTTCAGCATGGGCTCATGTTGCTTCCTACGGGTTAATGATAGCTCTTTCATTTGCTTTTGCCTCAAAACATTATAAAATTGATTACCACATGGAACAGCTTATACCTTATTTTGTTTTGGCTGTAGGTATGGTTTTATTTGCAAGAGTGATAAATTACAGGAACCTTGCTGTTGAACTGACGGTAAATAGTCTGATGATTATAATATTTATAGCATACTCACAGTTGCAGGATAAGTTGCTGAGTACCTTATTCAGGAGAAAATAGTGAAACACAATATGAATTAATATAATAACCAGCATAAGACAATACTGTAGAAAAAGTAAAAACTCATAAAGATCCGGGAGATTAATGAAGAAGCCTGGTGCAATTTAACAAATGAAAAAGCATAAAATTGAATATCTTATAACGGCCGGCCTGATAGTGATTATAATTATTGCAGCATGCGGGCGGCGAAATTTCCCATTGAAAACAGCAGAGAAAAAATACCGGCCATTCGATACTGCTGCATTCGATTATGTATTCGTCGAAGCTTTGAGAAATAAGTTAATGGGGAACGGCGGCGAAGCTCTGAAGCTTTTTGAACAGGCCTCAAAAATGAACCCTGGCAGCGATGCAGTGTGGTTTCAGATGGCTCAGATCTTAAACGCATCCGGCAATAGGGCTGATGTTAAAAAATATGCCTTAAAAGCATATGATATAGACAGCAGTAATTTCTGGTATATGATGATGCTTGCAGGAACATATTACGCAGAGAAGAATATAGACAGCGCTATAGTATTCTATGAAAAGGCTGTAAATAAATTTCCTGAGAGGGAGGAATTGAAGATCACTCTTGCAAATCTGTATTCGGAAGGGAGTAAATATGAAAGTGCTGCAGCTATTTTTGAAGAGCTGGATAAAAGATATGGTGTAAATAAAGCCTCCACACTTGGTTCTGTTAAAAACCTGATGTGGTCAGGAAAATGGGATGAGGCCCTCCTGAAGGCACAATCGCTCCTGGAACAGGACCCTGATGAAATACTCTTTAACGGACTACTGGCAGAAATTTACAGGGGTATGGGTCAACCTGAAAAGGCTGCTGATGTATATGGAAAATTAATTGAAAGAAATCCGGAGAATCCACAGATCCAACTGGCCATTTGTGATTTTCTGATTGAAGAAACGAAGTATGATGATCTGATGGGTATGCTGAATACAGTAATTCTGAATGAAAAGATTTCAAAGCAGGAAAAAATTTCATTAATGGCTGTAATTATAGAGAAACAGGACCTGGTTGAGGATTACAATAAGCAGATTGAACTGGCTTTAATGGTGCTGGAAGCTGCTTATCCTGAGGATCAGGTTATAACTTTACTGCGGCCTGAATTGTTGATTGCTTCAGGAAGACTGGACCAGGCTGCAGAGAAACTGGAGGCAGTGCTGAAGAAATACCCGGATAGCTATTACGCAGCAGAAAAACTAATGCTGCTTTATTATCAGGAAGGCCGTTTTGATGTTCTCGAGAAAAGAGGAGAACAATTATCCAGGACTTTTAACAGATCCTTTCTTGCAAAGATGCTTTATGCCGCAGCTGCATCGGAAAACGGTAGATTCGAAATCGCACTTGAAGAATTGAGGAAAGCCGATATTCTTGCAGGGAACGATGAAGAATTAAAAACACAGGTGCTGACACAAAGAGCCGACGTTTTTTACAGAATGAAAGATTTCGGGAAGGCATTTGCAACTTTTGAAGAGGCCCTGGCAGGACAGAAAAAGGATATAACTGTTTTAAATAACTATGCATATTTTCTGGCAGAGCAAAATTTGAAGCTGAAATATGCCGAAGAAATGGCCGAGAAGGTTATTGAAGAAGAAGGAGATAATCATACCTATCTGGATACCTATGCCTGGGTGTTATACAAAAGAGGAAAGGCAAGGGAAGCTGAAAGAATAATGAAAAGAATTCTTGAGGAAGGCGGAAGTGATGCCGAGTATTACGAACACCTGGGTTTTATAATGAGGAAAAGAAAGAATTGCAATGAAGCTGTAAAATACTGGGAAGAGGCCATGAAAATGGATAAAACCAAGGATTATCTGTTAAATGAAATAGAACAATGCGTAAAATAAGTTTCATAATATTGATAATCTATCTGATGTATGGTTGTTCTCCGGCCAGGAGGACAGGTATAACGGCCTCATTGCCTGAAGACATCAAAGAGGTGTATGCTGAACGGATTGCTGAAAATAATTTAACAAATAAGGATTTCAATATTTCAAGAGCAGATATTGAAATAAGTACTGCGAAAGGAAAGTCGACCCTGCTGGCATCACTAAGGTACAAGACCAACGGGAATTACCTCCTCAGTATCAGGTCACGGACAGGCATTGAAATTATGAGGCTTTATTGTTCGGAAGACACGATAATGATAAACGACAGGATAAACAGGAAATTATATAAGGGTTCAACGGAATATCTGCAGGCGAAGTACGGAATCTCGTTTGGTCTGATCCCGCTTATGCTGGGAGATATAGTGTTTGATTTATCTGAAAGGAATAAGATTATGTCATGCACCGGTGAAGGTAAAAAAAATGAGTACAGCATAAGTGAAAATACTGTTGAATATATCGCTGAATGCCTTAAGGGAAAATTAAAAAAGGCAAGAGTTAAAAGTTCAGCAGGTGCGGGAAGTATCATTATTGACTATAGCCGGTATATCAGTGATGATAAGAATATCTATCCTTCTCTAATAAGTTTGAAAGATGAAGACCAGAAAACGGTCCTGAATATGGAAATAAGAAGAATTTCTTTTGATACGGGCGAGCCTATAAGATTTATTAAAGGGGCAGGATATGAAGAGGTAATACTAAGATGAAAAAGAGCATTATCATATATTATCTGTTGTTTTTAATAACATCTGTCGGGCTGCAGGGACAAAGCAGGGCTGAACTTGAAGAGCAGAGAAAAAAAACACTCGAGGAAATAGCTTATGTAGATAATCTGCTTTCAGTTACAACAAAGGAGAAAAGCGAAAGCCTGAGCGCATTAAGGATGCTTAATAATAAGGTTAGGTTAAGGGAGAATGTTATAGAACAGATAAACAGCGAAATGGATTTACTGAATCAGAGGATCGAACTGAACAGGACAGCTGTGAGAATGATGGAAGAGGATCTCGAACTTATGCGTAAGGAGTATTCTGCTGCGATAGTAAATGCATACAGGGCCAGAAAGCTGAATCCGGATATTGTTTACATTATGTCAGCGAAGGACTTCAATCAGGGTTATAAGAGACTAAAATACCTCCAGCAGGTTTCCAGGATAAGAAGAACGGAGACGGAAATAATTTCAGAATTAATAAAGCTGATTGATGAATCGGAAGAAAGACTGGAGGCCGACTTTCAAAATTTATCCTTACTGAAAATAAGAGAATTACAGCAAAGGAACCTTCTTTCAGGTGAGCAGAACAGGAGGTCGCGAATGGTCAGAAATCTGACTGCAAAGGAAAAACAACTACAACAGGATCTGGAACAGAAGAAAAAAATAGCTCAACGACTTGAAAAGGAACTTGCACGACTGATTGAGGAGGAGAAAAAGAGAAGCAGGCTGGAAACCCTGACACCGGAACAGAGATTAACAGGCGACGACTTCAGAAGCAATAAAGGAAAATTACCCTGGCCTGTGGAAAAGGGTGTTATTACATCAAAGTTCGGAACACACCAGCATCCGGTTCTTAAATATGTTACAGAAAAGAATGACGGAATAGATATTACAAGTACCGGTATTACAAAGGCAAGAAGTGTTTTTAAGGGTGAGGTAAGTACTATTACAGCAATACAGGGTGCTAATATGACTGTTATTATCAGACACGGAAATTTTCTGACCGTATATAATAATCTGATAAATGTCAAAGTGAAAAGAGGGGATATTGTTCAGACAAAGCAGGAGATAGGTGAGGTTTTTGCGGATCCTGGAGAAAGCAATAACTGTACAATTAAATTCATGATATTTGAACAGAAATTTCTGGACCCCGAACAATGGATTGCAAAAATTTAAAGATCATTGAAACAATTTTACTTTTAGGGGAGTATAAAGATGATGCATTTGGAGGAGATGATTAAAAATATAAAGATTGAATCTAAGGTATCAAACCTTGGTATTGTTGAAAACGCAGTTGATTCGATTACCAGGGAAGCAGGTATTAGTGCAGACTGCTATGGGAAAATACTTGTGTCGGTAATGGAAGCTGTCAATAATGCTATAATCCATGGAAACAAGCAAGACACTAATAAATTTGTTGATGTAAGTATTAAGGTGGATGGTGATTTGCTGGAGGTTACCGTAACTGATGAGGGAAGCGGGTTTAAACCTGGAAGTGTTCCGGATCCTACCAGACCTGAGAATATTGAAAATGTAAACGGAAGAGGAATATTTCTGATGAAAAAGCTAACGGATGAAATAGAATTCAATAAGAAAGGAAACAGGGTCAGAATGAAATTTAAAAATATATTGACTTGAAGCACAGGATTTATTATGACAATGTAAAATACAGAATTAAAAAGAGTAAAAAAACTCTTGATCTGATAGAAAAGGCCATCAATGGAGAGTTAAAAACTTCTGATGGCCTTTCATTTATTATAACTACAGATGAGGAACTATTAAAAATAAACAGGGAATTCCTGGGGCATGATTATTATACAGATGTTATAGCATTTGGAGAAAGTTGCAGCAACAAGGTATCAGGTGAAATATATATATCGGCCGATACGGTAAAAAGAAACGCCTTAAACTATAAAGTTAGTTTTAGCGAAGAAATGTTCCGGGTCATGATTCATGGAGTACTTCACATATGCGGTTATGATGATCATACGGAGAAACTGCAAAGCGAAATGAAGAGAATAGAAGATAGATGGGTGAATGAATGGAAAAAGCAGATATGGAGTTCAAATATGATATTATAGTCGTGGGCGGAGGACACGCAGGATGTGAAGCAGCATTCGTGGCAGCGAAAATGGGTGCCAGGACGCTGCTGATTACTATGGACATGATGAAACTTGCCCAGATGTCGTGTAATCCGGCTATGGGTGGTATTGCAAAAGGTCAGATTATAAGGGAAATAGATGCTCTTGGAGGAATGAGCGGGCTAATCACAGACAGAAGTATGATACAGTTCAGGATGCTGAACAGATCCAAGGGACCAGCTATGTGGAGTCCGCGTGCCCAATGCGACAGGATGATGTTCTCAGCTGAATGGAGAAAGGCTGTTGAAGGAACACGCGGCTTGCATATATGGCAGGAAGAGGCAAAGAAGATTATTCTTGAAGGAAAAATGGTTGCCGGCGTTGAGACTGTATATGGTACCAGGTTTTATGGCAAGGCCGTTATACTTACAAATGGAACTTTCCTTAATGCTGTTATGCATATAGGTTTCAATACAATGAAAGGAGGACGGGCCGGTGATGCAGCCTCATACGGTTTAAGTGATCAGCTTGCTGAGATTGGGTTTACTGTTGAAAGGATGAAAACTGGAACAAGCGCCAGGATTGACGGCAGAACTGTGCGGTTTGAGGAAATGACAGAGCAAAAAGGTGATACGGAGCGAAGAACCTTTTCCTATTTAAGTAAACCTTTCAGCATAGAAGAACAAAGGAGCTGCTTTATTACACATACAAATGAAGAAGCTCATGAAGAACTGAGAAAAGGATTGGAATACAGTCCATTATTCAAGGGAGTTATTAAGGGAAGAGGACCCAGATATTGTCCCAGTATTGAAGATAAAATTGTAACATTCAAAGAGAAGGAAGCACACCAGTTATTCATTGAACCGGAAGGTAAGGATACAATAGAATATTACGTCAACGGATTTGCAAGTAGTTTACCCCTGGAGGCCCAGCTTAAGGCGCTCAGGAAGATCAGGGGACTAAAAGATGTGGAAATATTCAGACCTGGATATGCAATAGAATATGATTTTTTTCAGCCAACCCAGTTAAAGCACAGCCTTGAGACCAAAAGAATATCTAATCTGTATTTTGCCGGACAGATAAATGGCACAACAGGATATGAGGAAGCCGCGGCCCAGGGTCTGATAGCGGGCATTAATGCTGTTAATAAAATACGGGGAGAAGATGAGTTTATACTTCGAAGGGATGAAGCCTATATAGGAGTTCTGATTGACGACCTTGTAACTAAAGGCGTAGATGAACCTTACAGGATGTTTACCTCGAGAGCAGAATACAGGATTCTATTGAGGCAGGATAACGCTGACGAAAGGCTTACGAATAAAGGTCATAAGATTGGTCTGGCTGAAGATGAAAGACTTAAAAAGTTAAGAGAAAAAGAGAAGGATATAGAAGAAGTGTTGAAATTTATTGAGGGGAAGAGTGTTGAACCGGGAGATATAAACAAATGGCTTGAGGATAAGGGAACTTCAGTAATAAAACAGAAACTGAAGCTTGTTAATATTGCATTACGTCCGCAAATTAAGCTCGGGGATTTATTAGAATTGTTTCCGGAGGGAAAGGAAATAATTAAAAGAACTGAAGAAAGACACAAGGAGATTTTAGAGTCTGCAGAGATCAAAATAAAATATGAAGGATATATTAAGAGGGAGAAGGTGATTGCTGAAAAGATAAAGAGATTAGAGGAACTAAAAATACCAGAAGAGATTCAATATGAAGAATTGTTGTCTATTTCGACAGAGGGAAGACAAAAGCTAATGAGGATAAAGCCTGCTACAATAGGTCAGGCTTCACGCATTAGCGGAGTATCACCTTCCGATATAAATATGCTTTTAATGTTTATGGGAAGATAGTACTGTTCCACGTGGAACAAATTTATATAAAGTTAATTTTGAAAATAATTTGTTTTGAGGTTGTATATACAAGAAATGGAATGCAATGGAAATAAAGGGTAGGCTGATAGACATACATGCAAGGGAAATATTTAATTCGGTTATAAGCATTAATGGAGGAAGGATTGCGGGGATAGAAAGAAGCGTAAATGAAGTTCCTGAGTATTATATAATGCCCGGATTGATAGATGCGCATGTACATATTGAGAGTTCAATGATAAGTCCGGGTTCATTTGCAATGGCAAGTGTTCCACATGGAACAATTGGAGTTGTTTCTGATCCCCATGAAATTGCTAATGTCATGGGTATGGAAGGAATAGAATTCATGCTTGAAGATGGAAAGAAAACACCATTCCACTTCTGGTTTGGAGCTCCTTCATGCGTCCCTGCAACGGAGCTTGAAACAAGCGGGGCAAAAATAGGACCTGAGGAGGTAGAAGCACTTTTAAAAAGGGATGAAATAAAATTCCTTGCTGAAATGATGAATTTTCCGGGAGTCATAAACGGAAACAGTGAAGTTATTGCTAAGCTCGCACTGGCTGAAAAATACGGAAAGCCGGTTGACGGTCATGCCCCGGCACTTACAGGAGAGGTACTCAGAAAATACATATCTGCGGGAATAAGCACCGACCATGAATGCAGCTCAGTAGAGGAAGCAATTGAAAAGATAATACTAGGAATGAAGGTAATTATAAGAGAAGGAAGCGCCGGGAGAAACCTGGCCGCCCTTAAAAGTCTCTATAATGATTATCCGGATATGATTATGCTGGGCAGCGACGACATACACCCTGAAATGCTGAGGGAGCGACACCTCGAAAAACTTATAGCTCAGCTTATTGACGAGGGGTATAATATTTTTGATGTTATCAGAAGTGCCACAGTAAACCCCGTTGAGCATTATAAGCTGGATGCCGGGATACTGAGGACAGGAGATCCGGCAGACTTTATTATTGTTGATGATCCGGAAAGAATGAATGTAATTGAGACATGGATCATGGGCGAAAAAGTATTTGACCGTGGAAAGGTATTTTTCGATTATAAACCAGCTGAACCGCTGAATAAATTCAACTGCAGCAAGCTTTCAAAAATTGAAATTACTGTTCCTCAGCAGAAGAATGAAATGAGAGTTATTGCTTCTTTCGACGGGGAGTTATTTACAAAAGAGTTGCTGTATGAACCCACACCGGGTGACTTAGTGGAATCCGACATTAATGAAGACATTCTCAAGATAGTTGTAAAAGACCGGTACAATGATGCACCTCCGGCTGTGGGCTTCATTAAGGGCTTCAGCCTGAAGTCCGGAGCCTTCGCTTCATCGGTGGCACACGACAGTCATAATATCATTGCTGTTGGTACGTCGGATGAGGATATACTTCTGGCAATTAATGAAATAGTCCGGATAAAGGGAGGACTTTCGGTTTGTGATAGAGGCCTGGTAAATTCCCTTCAGCTTAACATAGCCGGCATTATGTCAAACCGTCCGTGCGGCGAGGTCGCAGATGATTACGAGCGACTGTCAGAACAGGTTAAAAAGATGGGCTGTTCTATGTCAGCACCTTTTATGACCCTTTCGTTTATGGCCCTTCTGGTCATACCCGAGCTCAAAATAAGTGACCGGGGACTGTTCGACGGAAACAGGTTTCAGTATGTGCCTTTATTTGTTTAAGAATAACCGGATAAGTTGCCTGACTATCAGGACCTTGGTAATTCATTAGTAAACAAAAAAATACGGCGCAGCTAATTTAGCCGTAAGACCACACACTACTCATCTCTCACCTCTATTTCCTATATTTGCGTTATGCCTCAGGATCCGGATGTAATATTGTCCCAGCTTCCCCATAAGCCTGGTGTTTATCAGTTCATCGATGTAACAGGCACTATCATATATGTCGGCAAAGCAAAAGACCTCAGGAAAAGAGTTTCTTCATACTTTTCAAAAAACCAGACGGGAAAGACCAGGGTGATGCTTAACAGGGCAACATCGGTGAAGCATATTGTAGTCGATACAGAATCAGATGCTCTCTTACTTGAGAACAACCTAATTAAAGAACATCAGCCCAGATATAATATCCTTTTAAAAGACGATAAAACATTCCCATGGATATGCATTAAAAACGAACCTTACCCAAGAGTATTCAGTACGCGGAACACGCCACGGGACGGTTCATCATACTTCGGTCCCTATACCTCGGCACTGATGGTAAAAACGCTTCTGGAACTAATCAGACAGTTATTTAAATTGAGGACATGCCCCTACAATCTCTCTGATGAAAATATTGCTTCAGGAAAATTTAAGGTATGCCTCGAATATCATCTTGGTAATTGCAAAGGCCCATGTGTAGGATTACAGGATGCTCAGGACTATGATGAATCGGTCAGACAGATCAGGAATATCCTCAGGGGTAATATCTCAACGGTACAGAATCACCTTAAAGCTCTTATGCTGAAATATTCTGGTGAAATGCGCTTCGAAGAAGCCCAGACAATAAAGGAGAAGACCGACATACTTGCAAAATTCCGGAGTAAATCAACCGTCGTAAACGCTTCGGTTAAAAATGCCGACGTGTTCGCGATTGAACAGGATGGGGAAAACAGCTACATCAATTACCTAAAAATTGTGGAAGGTGCTGTAGTACAGACATATACACTGGATATGAAGAGCAGGATAGACGAAGATGTAAAATCCCTCCTGGGCTTTGCCATAACTGAGATAAGGCACAGATTATCAAGCGATTCTAAAGAAATAATTGTCCCGTTCAAACCCGATATTTTATCAGAAAAAATAAAATACACCATTCCCTCCCGGGGCGACAAGCTTAAGTTGCTTGAACTGGCGAGGAGAAACGCCCTGTATTACAAATTCGAGCAAAAGAAGAGAAGAGAGGAAATACTTAAAACCGACAGAACCCGCAAAAACCTGGAACAGCTGAAAAAAGACCTTCATATGGCTCAAATGCCTCTTCATATTGAATGCTTCGACAATTCAAACATTATGGGAACCAACCCTGTAGCTGCATGTGTGGTTTTCAGAAATTCAAGACTCAGTAAAAATGAGTACCGCCATTTTAATGTTAAAACAGTGGATGGCCCCGATGATTATGGCTCAATGGAAGAAATAGTGTTCAGACGTTATAAAAGGATTACAGGGGAGAAAAAAGCCCTTCCTCAGCTTGTGGTGATAGACGGGGGTAAAGGTCAGCTTTCCGCGGCAATGAAGAGCATCAGAAAACTGGGTCTGGAAGACAAGATAACCGTTATTGGGATAGCAAAGAAACTTGAAGAGATATTTTTTCCAGGTGACTCCGTTCCTCTTTATCTCGATAAAAATTCAGTAAGCCTGAAAATAATACAACAGATCAGGAACGAAGCACACAGGTTTGGGATAAGCTTCCACCGCGACAAAAGATCTGCTTCCATGACCAGATCCGATCTGGACCTTATAAAAGGTATCGGACCTAAAAGCAGGGAGCTGTTATTTAAAGAAATCGGATCAGTGGAAAAAATAAGAAATACCTCAAAGGAGGATCTTGAAAAACTTATCGGCCGGCACAAAACAGAAATCCTTCTAAGGTCGCTCTGAAAATCATCCGGATTCACATGTGGAGCGATAAATCAATAAACCTGTGTAAATAATTATAATACAGTTGTTTATTAGTAATTTAACCGGGCTTTAACCCTCCGAGGATAAAGAATTTGCTGTACGATGGTCAGTACCCCGTAAAAATTATGACCAGGAAAGCCCGGAATTAGAATATATTAAAAGAATAGTCGAAAATTCAGAATCGACGCTTCTCTTTGAAAATTAGAAATACGGGTAAATAATTATTTAAAATAATTCTAAAAAAGAGAAGGGATACAATTTTGCCTGAAGAAACCGGAAAGATTTAAGACATTAACCAATCCCCCGGGTTTTCAAAAATAAATCACGCTGACGGGTCAGCTTCTTTTTCACCTGTTCAAAGGTAAGTTCGGGCTCTCTGATCATCACCGGCCAGTAATTCAGATCTGCATCTTCGAACCAGGTAAGGCTTTTAAGAGCATGAGCATTATTCCGCAAGTTGTATTTTGTGCTGAAGAATCCCAATATCTCACCAAATGAGTACTTTTCCAGAAGAAAATAGATATCGATGAAATCTTTTACCCGGGTGCCGTCACCGGAAATAGCATTTACCTTCATAGCAGCAATGTCTTCAATTGAAGCTATCCTGATCGCTTCAATAACTGACGGAACCTTTACATCGGGATATTTATGGGCAATGAAGTCGATTCGAACATTATTAATTGATCCTTTAAGAGTTGAGAGTGCCTGAAAGTTCATCCTGAAGCCGTAATTGTTTTCGAGATATTCAAGCAGTAATTGAACATCAAATTCCGATTTTGTGAAAAGATCAATGTCTTCTGACTTTCTGTGTCCCAGATGAAGCGCAAGGGCTGTTCCTCCGGCAAGTATGAAATTGCCAAGAGAAGGATCCTTCTGAAGTTTCTGTATCAGGCTGAATAATTCTGTGCTGACTGCTTCTTTCTGTAACATCTGAATTCTTCCTTTGGGATTTGGAGTATCTCGCTGGCAAACTGAAGGGTTTTATCGTCAAGGATTCCGGCATTCACTATCTCTTTCTTTATAACAGTGGTTCCGTACCGGCTGAAAATAAATTTCAATTCTTCCAGGTTGCCCAGAGAGAAAACTCTTTCAATAATGATCCGGCGGTTGGTTTCAGGATTCAGGCGGGAAAGATCAATATCCCAGAAAAGTATGTCCCTGACGGGGATTTGCATGTTTGTTAATTCATTAGTCCCTAAACAATAAAGATAATAAAAATTTACGGGATCTGAGGTTGAAAGATCCGATTTTTTAACTGAATATGTAGTAGTTGAAGGAGATTCCTTGTCCCCGCCGGAGCGGGACTAGGAATGACAGTGTTTCTTTGGAGTAATGGGAAAAGAAACGGTTCAGGAAAGAAAAAGCAAGGGTCAGCCACGAAGGAGCAGGGTGATTCCGTTTCCTGACAACTCCTTCTCCAGTGACTCTGCGTAGGAAAGATGAATAGCCTTCATGCCCGATGATTCCGCCGACCTGACATTTTCTTCGATGTCGTCGATATAAAGACATTCTTCGGCAGCCAGGCCATAACGATCGAGCAGGATTTTGTAAATTTCAGGATCTGGTTTTGAATGCCTGACCTCTGCAGATATTATGCCTCCGTCGAAATATTTGAAAAAATCGTACCTGTTTTTTGTATCACTGAAAAACTCCAGGGGGAAATTGGAAAGATAATATAGCCGGAAACCTTCTTTTTTAAGCTCAGGAAGGAGTTTTATGTTATCGGTGAGTGGAAATATGATCTCCTGACACAGGTCGAACAGGGAGGCTATCTGATCCCTTGTGATTGATGAAGAGGAAGCCATAAGATCAATTGCTTCTGCACGTGTGATATCGCCGTTATCAAGGCTGTGCCAGTGAGAGCTCCTGAAGACAGAATCGACAATAATTTGTACGCTCTCTGCTTCATATCCCGCTTTCAGGAGATATTCACCCGGTTTCCAGCTGATAAGGACATTCCCGATGTCAAACACCAGATTCCTGATCATCTCAGTGATTCTTCATGCTTATCGGCTGACCCGTGGCTTCCAGGACATTCCACCATAGTTCTCCCTCCACGTCGATTTTCTTTCTCTGACGGACAGCCATCGGGATTGGAAGAAGTGTAAACTCATTGTTCCAGTATCCAACCACAAAATCAGTTTTGCCTGCCAGAGCGGCATGAACGGCATTTTGTCCAAGAAGGCTGCAGAATTTGCTGTCGTTGGGATTAGCAGGAGCACTTCTGATGATATAACTGGGGTCGATATATTTTATTGAATAGGGAAAATTCTTGGCGTCGAATTCTTCCCTGATCTTTTCTTTCAGATAAATCCCGATATCCTTGTGTTTTACATTTCCGGAAGCATCCATCTCGCTTTCCCTGTTCTCAAAGAGATCCTGGCCAGCACCTTCAGCCACCACAACCACTGCATGATGCTTTGCTTCAAGTCGTTTGCGCAGCACTTTCAGGAAGCCCCTGGGACCGTACAGGTCGAAACTTATTTCGGGTACCAGCACGAAGTTAACTTCCTGTGTTGCCAGTGAGGCACTGGCTGCAATGAAGCCGGAGTCGCGACCCATAAGTTTGACGATGGCTATTCCGTTATAAGCTCCCTGGGCTTCATTATGGGCATTTCTGATAATGTCGTTGGCAATCGAAAATGCCGTTTCGAATCCGAATGATTTCTGGATCAGGTCAATGTCATTGTCAATGGTTTTTGGGATTCCGGCGACAGCAATCTTCAGTTTCCTGTTCTGTATCTCTTCGTGAATGGCATGTGCCCCGCGGAGGGTTCCGTCACCGCCTATACAGAAGAGTACATTAATATTCATTATCTCCAGTGTATCCACTATCTTACCCACATCCTGGTTGCCGCGCGAAGTACCCAGTATAGTTCCGCCTGCATTGTGGATGTCACTCACCATTTCGGGTGTGAATTCAATAACTTCATGATTATAATCTGAAACAAGGCCGGCATAACCATATTTGAAACCCATTATCCTGCTTATTCCATACCTGTAACAGAGTTGATTTACAATACTACGTATGACATTATTCAGTCCCGGACAGATTCCTCCACAGGTCACTATGCCAACCTTAGTTTTAGCAGGTTCAAAAAAGATATTCTCTTTCGGACCTGCTTTTTCGAATGAAACAGGAGTAAGGCCCGACTGCATACATGTGTTGTAGTATGAGAGATCATTGTCGTAGATGATCCTGTCATTGTCATCGACAAATTTGTAAACAGGACTGTCTTCCCTCTGACTTTGTTTCAAGGGAGAAACAACGTTTCCTTTCCCAAGCGTTGAAACAAGAAAATCCTCATATTTCATAATTCAGGTAATGAAAATTCATAATAATTTACAGAAGCTCCCCGGCCATAAAGCTCAAAGTGCCTGCTGGGTCCCGGGACAGCAAATTTAGTTAATTTTTTAAATGATTGGCAAATAAGAAATTGTATTGCCCGGCCAAAAATCAGGCGGCAGTGGATTGTGCTTCAGATTATTCTTTTTATTCTTCCTATAAGTCCGCTTTCCAGCATGACCTTGATTCCGTGAGGATGAGTGGGTGCGGTAGTAAGAACTTCTTTTACTTTCCCTCCTGTCAGTTTACCGGTACGCTTGTGTTCGGTAAGTTCAACCATTACTCCAATCCCCGGCCTGACATCTGCCCTTCGTGTTCCGTCCATTGTATCAACGTAATTAATGTTCTTAAATGTCCCCATTGTAAAAATTGAGATCACAATGATAAAAATAAATCATCATGAATGTTCCTTAAAAATGATTAAAAACTGAAAATAATTGACAGAAGAAAGATCTCCGGTGATTTATCCTCTTGTACCTCTGACTTTTAATGGTATTGAATAGAACCCCTTGCTTGCCGTAATAAAAAGTGTTTTCAGATTTTTACCTCCAAAACACACGTTTGCTGTCCAGTTTTCTGGTACCGGAATATTTCCCAGTCGTTTTCCCGTTTTATCAAATACCGTAACGCCTTTTCCGGTAAGATATAGATTTCCTTTTGAATCGATTGTCATACCGTCGGAGCCAAGTTCACAGAAGAGAGTTTTGTCTGAAAGAGTACCATCGCGATTAACAGTGTATGACCAGGTTTTGTTTCCTCTTATATCAGCCACATATAAGGTCTTGCCATCCGGGGTTCCAACTATTCCATTAGGTTGCACAAGATCATCAGCAACTGCAATGATATTTTTATGATCGGGTGACATGTAGTACACGCGCATTTTTTCCTGGGGCATTCCGGTGTGGTCCCACCAGGCACGCCTGTAAAAAGGGTCGGTAAAATATATGCCTCCGTCAGGTGCTATCCAGAGGTCGTTGGGGCCGTTAAAAAGCTTACCTTCAAAACCTTCGGCGATAACGTCAACTTCTTTACCGGGAGATATCCTCCACAGTTCATTTTTTTCATCGGCACACGACCACAGATATCCTTTGCTGTCGAAAGCCAGGCCGTTAGATCTGCCGCAGGGCTGCATAAAGACCGACAGTCCTGTTTTAAGGTTCCAGGCAAGTATCCTGTCGTTAGGCTGATCGGTAAAATAAACATTTCCCTTTCTGTCGGCTGATGGTCCTTCAGTAAAGATAAAACCATCGGCCAGCTTTTCAACAAGTGCTCCATCCTTTATTACAGCTTCCAGTCCCTTATCCTGCGGGTAAAGAGGCATTCCACACAACACCAGCAGGGTGATAAAAATCAGCTGCTTTCCTTTCATTTCAGTAATATTAAATATTTTATTTCTGTTTTATCAGCCTGGAAAAGCCCTGTCAACTCTTTCAAAATAATTGTCAATCTGGCCCTGATTTTCAAAGCCTACGATAACCATGTCGACGGTACCAAGTCCAAGAACGAATTTTATTGCCTCGTCAATTTTGTCCGGATCATCGCGATAGCTTCCATTGCCGATGAGTTTCATTCCAATAACGCCTTTTCCGGAATCGTGGAGCTTCTTTATTACCGCAACGACGGTGGCCGGATCTTTTGAATCCATTGATACACCGAAAGGATTAATCCTCACATGTATCACGTCGACCCATGAGCTGGCGGCTGCAGCCTCGAGTGCCTGAAAGGAATGAACCGACACCCCGTGTGCACGGATAATGCCTTTAGCTTTAAGGTTTTCAAGTATGTCCATCTGCTTCTTCTGATCGTCGGTCCACGATCCGCTCATCATACAATGAAGCTGAACAATATCAATGTAATCCGTATTAAGCTCTTTACGAAAACGGTCAATAACAATGTCGGCATCAGGGCGCTCAGGTTCGGGAATGCCTCCCCTGAGAACCCAGATTTTTGATGTCAGTGTATATTTTTCCCGCGGAAAGCCTCCGAGAACCTTTGCAGCATAGGGATGAGTGCCGTAAGTGTCGGCACAGTCGAAAAACCTGATACCCTTTTCCCATGCATATCTGATTACCTCTTCAGCCACTCCGGCCCTGGTAATTGCCGATGAACGGTTTCCTCCGCTGAATCCGGTACCCATCCCGAGAAGGGTTGTTTTTATGCCTGTTTTGCCCAGGGTAATTTTCCGGAGGGCAGCAGGTTTATTCTTAATCACATTGCAGGCCGTTGAGGCTAAAGCGCTCCCGGATATTATAAGTCCGCTGGCAGAAGCCAGGGTTCCGACGAACTTTCTTCTGGAAAGAGGTTTTTTGAACATAGCGGCTTATATTAATCATTAAACAGGAAAATATCTTTTAACAAATTAAATAATTTTTCCGCTCAGGTTCAACCCCGGCTTTCACTTTAACACATTTACAACCAAATGTGAAGGATAATTGTTCTCATGGTATATCCTGTGGGTTGCTTTCTGGAAATCTTCTTCAGAACATTTATAAATATTGACAAACTTCTGGGGATTCCTGTCGACCAGAGGAAACCACGAATTCTGAATTTGTATCATAATCCGGTGTCCTTTTTTGAAGGTGTGGGCAACATCGGGGATCTCATATTTCACCTGTGTTACCTTACCCGGAACAAATGGTTCGGGTTTCTCAAAGCTGTTACGGTATTTTCCCCGGAAGACTTCACCTCTGACAAGCATCTGATAACCCCCGAGAGGAACTTTGACGTTCTGATCCTTCTGCGCCCTGGTGTCGGGAGGGAACACATCAATAATCTTGACAATATAATCGGCATCGGTGCCTGTTGTTGATACATACAGATCGGCGGTTACCGGGCCGGTAAGGGTAATATCTTCGGTAAGAACATCTGTTTTATACACCATTACATCAGGCCGGCGTGAGGCAAAGCGCTGATCGTCAGTCATATAGGCTGCTGTCCTCGATGTGTGTACATCTTCTGTATAGGGTACCGGCTTCATTGGATCCGATACGTATTCAACAAAGCTGTTTTTTACAGATGGTGCAGAAAAAGAAACTGATCCGTTTGTATGCATATACAATTTTGTGGTAGTGGAGTTTGCCGGAGGCCATTTATCGAAATTCTTCCATTCGTTCGATCCTGTGATGAAGACAGAAGCTTCCGGGAAATCGCTGGTTACTTCATTTTTCAGATAGTGATTAAAAAACCTTAGCTCCAGTTCATGAAATGAGCTGTTGGCGTCCATGCCCCAGTAAATGTTTCCCAGGTTCTCAGCCTTTCCCGCAGCCCACTGGCTGTGCGACCAGGGACCCATTACAAGATAATTGTCGACACTCAGGGGATTTTGTGTTTCTATTGCCCTGTATGTATTTAATGCGCCGAAGAGATCTTCGGCATCGAACCATCCTCCTACTGTCATTACCGCAGGTTTGACATTTTTGAGATGCTGACGGGGATCCCTGGCTTTCCAGAATTCGTCGTAGTCGGGGTGCGAGAATGCGTCGTTCCAGAATTTGATACTGTCGCCGAAATATTTTGGTGCAATGTTTTTAACCGGACCTAGTGAAAGGAAAAACTCGTAATTGTCCGGTACAGGCCATCTGAAACCCTGGTTACCTCTTCTTGTTGGTTCCGGCCGCGGCTGACCGAAGCTGTAATAAAACGGAAAGCAGTCGAGAACGAAAAAAGCGCCGTTATGGTGAAAATCATCACCTATGAACCAAGCTGTTACAGGAGCCTGCGGTGAAACAGCCTTAACTGCCGGGTGGGCGTCAATAATACCCATCGTTGAATAGAAGCCCGGGTATGAGATTCCGAAAATTCCGACATTGCCGTTATTGTTTTCGATGTTTTTTACAAGCCAGTCGACGGTATCCCAGGTATCGGTTGTTTCATCAGTAACCCTGTTGTTCTTTTTTTCAGGAATGTAAGGCCTTATATCCTCGAATATTCCCTCACTCATATAGCGACCCCTGACATCCTGAAACACCATAATATATTCCTCATCTGCATAACGGGTATATGCCTGAAGAAAATAATTATAGCTGTCGGGCCCTCCCGGCTCAATATTATATGGTGTCCGGTTCAGAAGTATCGGATGCTTTTCTGCACTGTTTCTTGGAATGTACACCGAAGTGAAAAGTTTAACCCCGTCGCGCATTGTAATGTATAATTCTCTTTTCTCATATTTTCTTTTCAATGCACTCTGGCTTCCCGGCGGTTCCTGTAAAGCTTTTCTTCCGAATGTGAGAGGCAGAGAGAGAGTATTCTGTTCGAGAGTGCCCTTAATTTCAGTATATGTGTCATTTACAGTCCCCGAATATTTGAGATTGGCAGCTTCGTATGCAAATGAAAAAGCAGGAAAACGAAATGAGTTTGAAGAAGTAGGCAGATTGAAAGCTCCCTGATCGGGGCTGTCCCAGGTCACTGTGTAAATTCCTTCCACCTCCTTGATATGGATGGAAAGTCGCAGCTCAAGTCCCTGTATATTGGCAGTACCATGCCAGTCGCCGACTATAGTCTGAGCCGGAACAAGGGATGTAAAAAGGAAAAAGAGCATGTAAAAGCTGAAAGCAGACTTCAGCAAAGAAGTTTTAATTATCATTTTCGTATAGATTATTGGTTAATATATTAAAAGACTCTGGTGATCTTCTTTGGCTGCATATACGGAACAAAATTTATTATAAACCAAGCCGGCTGATGAGATCACCTGGCGGCACGGGTCTTCCGTTCCTTGTAGCGACACCGGTTACACGTGCCCTGACAATCAATTTGTTGTCGGGGATCCTGTAAATATCCTGTAAGAATATGAGCCTTATATGGCCTTCTCTTTCGATGTTAAGTCTGATGACGAACCTGTCGTGGCTTCTCAGGGGAAATTTGTAATCTATTTCAACTCTGGTTACGATCAGGTCGACGCCCTCTTCATGAAGCCGGGCGAAGCTTATACCCCGGGTTATCAGGAATTCGTGCCTGGCGTGTTCAAGATAGTGCTGATAGTTGGCATTGTTTACAACACCCTGTATGTCACATTCATAATCCCTTACGGCCAGTTCAATGCTGAAGGCGTAATTTTTAGCGTCCATGAGCAGAAGGAAAGATCTATTTTGGCCAGCGGCCGAATAGCTTTTTCAGGCGGCCATGAAACTTATGAATACTGTGAGGTTTATAATACATCAGAATACACTGGCCGTAAATGTAATTAATATCTGATCCCTCAAGTTCCTTAAGCGCCTCCCTGGATTCCGACATTTGCTGTATCCAGATGTTTTTTATTCCCTGCTGCATGGCATCTCTCACTACTGCTGCCGTCGCATCTTTCCGGGTCATTATAAGCAGCCCCTTAACTTCTTCGGGGATGGATTTCAGATCGGGAAACGCTTTAACGCCGTGAATCTCTTCAGCATGAGGATTTACCGGAATTACATTCATTCCTTTTTCTTTAAGTTCACGGAATGCCGCAAAACCAAATTTCTTCGGATTTCTCGACACCCCAATCATTGCTATCGGCTGTGAAGCAATGAAATCATCAATCTGTTTAATTCTGACCATAGGGTAGCGCTTGATAATTGTCGTTATGAAATTAATTCTGTTTTCACCGAAAACCATATAAGTATAAAGACTTAAAATTACAACAAAATACATAACCAGCCATTTTTTTTATTTATTTGGTCGTAAGCTAAATAATCTATACTCTCATGGCCATACAGCAAAACAGTCAGGGATATCTCTTTTCCAGGAGATATTCAAATTACGTATTTATACTATTGTTTCTGCTTTACATGTTCGACTATATCGACAGAATGGTCGTAACATCCATGTTCACCCACATCGAGGCCGACTGGGGAATCTCGCATACACAGAGCGGACTTCTAGTGTCGGCCGT
>DAINPM010000021.1:0-1171 GCA_036743455.1 Bacteroidales bacterium
CATAATAAGGCTTTTCTTTTCTCCCCTTATTTCTTCATACTGTTCAGGACTCCTGGGTGACATCTGACTGTGGCAATTAAATTTATGATATCATTTGCGATCAAAACATTTTTGTCTGAACGTTCGGTCAAAGTTAAACCGTCATTTTTAATAATCCAAATTATTTTATATATTTTTTTGAAAGAGTTAATCATTCAGAATTTATCTGATATTAGAACTTATTTATGTCCTCTTCATGAATAAAATTTGTTCTTTTGCGTTTTTAAATAAACAATTTGTCAGACTGTTATTCAAGGGAATAAATATTGTAAGGTCAATATGAATAATTTGGGTGAAAAAGCTGTAAATCATTATTATCACCTTCTGTTTATGAGAAGAGTTTTGCTAGTGTTTTTTATATTTACACTTACAGTTTCTTCAGCTTTTTCACGCATTCCCGGAACAAAAGCAGCACGACTTGGAGCATCACTGGGCTATGGCTATCCTGAAGCCATTTGTATTAAGCTGAATTACGGCAATAATTTCCAGGCGGGCATCATGCAGTCATTTGACACTCAGGGAGCCGGGCCCACGGCTCTGGAATTCTACTACCGCTTTGGAGAAAAGCCACGTTTACTGGAACAAAAGCCCTGGTATTTTATGGCAGGATCTGCTGTCTATCTTTTTAACGTTAACTATAAGAAAGAGTATTCTTTATTGTTTTACCCCAGAATAGGAAGGTCTTTTGATTTCTCAAAGTATTCGGGGATACGTTTTGATATCGGTCCGGGATTCCCTTTTGGAAGAGATGAAGAAAATACTTCTTCAATCTCTCCTGTTGTACTTTCAGGAAGTCTTTGTCTCTACCTCAGATTCTGATTAGTTTTTTTGCCATACAATACCTGTTTTTGCAAACAATGGTTAATATACTTTTATTCTGTTGTAACATTCACAAAGGATCTCCGTTAAATCCGGATACCGGAGAATTTGAAAATGTGGTTCCATTATTTAACAAAAGATTTTCTATCTTTATCAATCGTACTTAATCATTTATATAATGGCAAGTCTTAAGTTTCTGTTGGGATTGATCCCTTCGACCCAAAAAATTGAGCAGGCTGAAAAAGCATTAGTGGATGAATTTAATAAACTATCAGTTTTTTCTGAATCTGATATTTTAAAAAAATACAATGAA
>DAINPM010000021.1:1271-30925 GCA_036743455.1 Bacteroidales bacterium
AGGCTTGCCAGATATAATGAACTAAAAGACTATGTTGCATCTCCTGAATTCAGGGAAAGGAAGAATTACCTGCTTGACAAAAAGAGGTTTGAAAAGAGTGATATGTACAAACATATACAGGAATTCGACAGACTACAGAAGAATGAGGATATTATCTGGTACTTTAAGGTAAAAGATTCTGACAAATTCAATATTCTGAAAGAAAGAGAACTAACTTTCAGCGACGAGTTTGACGGAGATAAGCTTGATTCTGATAAATGGCTGACTAATTATTACTGGGGGGACAAGCTGCTCAATGACAGATATTCTGTTGAACCTGACCTTCAGGCCTACACTGAAAAAGAGAACTTCGAAATACGAAACAGTCTGTTAAAAATAATAACCAAACCTCAAAAAGTTCAGGGTAAAGCATGGACTGAAGGAGGTTTTATAATAAAGGATTTCAATTTCACTTCCGGTATCGTCAATACCGGAAAAAGCTTTCGTCAGAAATACGGTATATTTTCAGCCAAGGTCAAATTAGGCAATCCGGCTGCCAAATGTGCTTTCTGGATGCTTGCCGATAAAATAACGCCACATATTAATATCTGCCATACAAAAGAAGGTAAGGTCTTCTTTGACTTTTTTACTTCTTCCGGTAAAATGTTTAAAACATCAATAGGTGGAAAATATGCAAATGATTTCTTTATTTATACTCTCGAATGGACTCCGTCCAGGCTTGTATGGAAAATTAACGGGACTGAAGTTTTTTCTACCACTTCTGATGTCCCTCAGGAACCTATGTATATAGGTTTCTCCGGTGGTCTCGACAAACCGGTGAACAGTATGATGACGACTGAGATAGACTGGGTCAGAGTCTATCAGCCAATAAAATAACAAAATCCAAAGTCAGGCACATCGGAGCGAAGCGTAGATTCCGCGATAGCGGAAGAGCGCAGGGCACAGTAGGTACCAAAGTCGGCCAAACATAGACCACACCACCCTGTCAAATAGCCTGTTAAGCCCCTTTTAGGGGGTTTAGGGGTCAGAAAAGGCTCAGGGCAAAGAGCACAGGAAAAGGCTCAGGGCAAAGAGCACAGAGCACAGGAAAGGGCACAGAGCACA
Source organism: Bacteroidales bacterium (assembly GCA_036743455.1). Lineage (GTDB taxonomy): Bacteria > Bacteroidota > Bacteroidia > Bacteroidales > VadinHA17 > LD21. The sequence goes on from DAINPM010000021.1 coordinate 2,376, forward strand.
GGAAAGGGCACAGAGCACAGAGGAAAGGGCACAGAGCACAGAGGAAAATAGTAAGGGATTTGGGGGTCCGAAATGGCAGGCGGTAAGTGAATTTCGCCTCTTCTCTCCTTTTCTGTAACTATTTATAATTTTATCCGTCTTTTTACCGTAGTAATTATTATGACGGTAAAAGAGTACAACAGGTCTGTTGAAGAGTACGCCGATAATATCTACCGTTTCATCCGGGCCGATCTGAAGGATGATGAGCGGGCAAATGATATTGTACAGGATACCTACGAAAAACTGTGGAACCACGTTGCAGAACTTGATTATTCAGTTGTTAAATCGTGGTTGTTTTCCACAGCATACCATACAATGATCGATGTGATCCGTAAAGAAAAGAGAATCACCTATCTTGAAATCACCGACAATAATGATATGCCTGACGGATCACAATATTCCGATCTGAATGAGATCCTTCACTCAGCTCTTCAACGTCTGCCTGAAAACCAGAAATCTGTCATCCTCCTGCGTGATTATGAGGGATACAGTTACAGGGAGATAAGTGAGATAACCGGACAGACTGAAGCTCAGGTAAAAATTAATATTTACAGAGGCCGTTGTGCTCTGAAAACTTTTATCGGAAAAATTGAAACTGTTATTTAATATGCAGCCTGACAGGTCAAATTATGAACAATGGATCACCGCCTGGCTTGAAGGAAAACTGAGCCAGTCTGAGGTGGAACAGCTTCTGTCATTTCTGGAAGAGAATCAGGATATCCTTGAAAAGACAGAATTGGCAGGTTGTGAATGTCTGTCTGTCAACCCTGTTTCTATGCCCGGTAAGGATAAACTGAAACGATCAGCTGAGGAAATTAACAGATCGCAGATCGAATACCTGTCTGTTGCCTTTCTGGAAAATGATATCACCCCGGGCCAGCTTACTGACCTGGAACAGAACCTTTCTGTTAATCCTGAACACAGGAAAATTTTTGATGCCATCCAGAAAACCCGTCTCGATCCTGTCCCTGTCATATATAATGACAAACATCTTCTGAAAAAGCCGGATACCGTATGGCGCTTACTCCGTTACCCGGCTATTGTACTAAGTGCAGCTGCGACAATAGCTATTCTTGTACTAAGTGCAGTTTTTATACCGCGTTATCTGTCCCATAATACACAAGCCATAACTGAAAAATATCTGTCCGGAAATAATGCCGGACACGTTGAAATTACAGCTCCTGAGGTACTTCATGAAACTCTTGTAATTAACAAAGATTCATCTGAAGCTTCATCATCAGTTATGGGAACTACCAAATCAACGGGTTTTTCGGCAAAAGAACCTCTCCCGGACAGTTCTCCTGCACCTGACACTGTACAGGCTGTTGTTATCAGATCAACACCTGCGATATCACCTGTCACCACAGCTAATCTGAAAGCTGCTGTAAGTGACAGTAACGGAAACAATATTTTGTTATATAACGGCTACATCAATATAGCAGCAAACGAAAATGATCAAAGGAGCAATCTGCAACAATATCTTGCAGGATTCTTCCGGGAAAGGATCCTGAAAGATGAAGTTGTTACTGATGATCCCATTAAATCTTACGAAGTGGCCCGGGCTGGTATTGAGGGCCTCAACAGACTTCTTGGATGGGATATGGCACTTATAACAACAAACAATGAAGAAGGTGATTTACAATCATATTATTTCAGCTCAGGATTATTAAAAGTAAATATCCCTGCAAAAGATGAAAAAAACGGTTTGTAACCTTCGTACCGGTTAATTCGTCTTAAACGCAGAGAGACATTACAAGGTGAATAAATGAAAATATATTCTGACTTTAAAGATTAATACTGATGAAAAGAACGGGGTTAATTATTTTTCTGCTGACATGTATTATTTGCGTTTCCGGACAGGGATCATCCGCTGCCGGTTCAAAGGTCCATGAAAAAGAAAATTCAGATACCAACAGTATAGTAAGGGTGATTGCCGGGAACGACAGGGTGATTGTTGAAAGTGACAGCGGATCTGTAAAAATAATGGCTGGTAACAGAGAAATAGTTATCACAGATAAGTACGAAAACAGATTCCCGAAAGTTGAAATAGACAAGAGAACCCGAGAAGACAACTTATGTGATGACGAGGAAGAAGATCTCAAGGCAGAAAGAGAATGGAACAGAAGAAGTTTTAAAGGACATCTGGCAGGTATTGAAGCCGGTTTTAACAATTACCTGACTGACGGATATTCTGTTTCTCTTCCGGATAACATTAATTATATGTCGCTTCACACGAGTAAATCCCTTAGTTTTAACCTCAATTTTACACAACTGAGCATCGGACTGGCCCGGCATATAGGATTTGTTACCGGTTTAGGAGTAAACTGGAATAATTATGTCTTTGAAGGGAACAACAATATTGTGAAGGGAGAAAACGGGGTTATTGAAATGCTCAATCCTGATGGTGTACTTAAGAAATCAAAACTTACTACCATGTATCTTCAGCTGCCTGTATTGTTCGAATTGCAAATCCCTACTGATCATAAGCGTCTTAATCTTTCATTCGGGACAATAGGAGCAGTTAAATTGCATTCTCACTCCAAAATGGTATATGATAACGACGATAAAATCAAGTCTGACGATGATTTCAGTCTGAATATGCTCCGTCTTGCTGCTACCGCACGGCTGGGATATGAAAATTTTGCTATCTATGGGACATACTATATGACTCCTCTTTTCAAAACAGATAAGACTCCCGGGGGAACAAACCTCTTCCCCTATGAAATAGGTCTGGCATTTACCATTGATTAGTTTTTTTTCGTTCCTGAATATATTGAGAAGGCCGTCTCGCTTATTTTATGAGACGGCCGTCTCATTTTTTTCTTTCCTCTTATCCCGGTATATTACTTTTTGTATACTTTTATTCTGAATATATTTGTTCCAAACAATAAATATGATACCGGAAAACACTCTGTCGCAACGTGAATTAAAACGTTATTCAAGGCAAACCTCGCTTAGTGAAATAGGAATTACAGGGCAGGAAAAACTAAAGAAGGCATCTGTTGCAGTGGTGGGGGCTGGTGGACTTGGATGTCCACTGCTCCAGTATCTTACGGCAGCAGGGACAGGCAGACTGGGAATTATTGATTTCGATACAGTTGATGAAACAAATCTTCAGAGACAAATATTATACCGATCTGATGATCAGGGTAAACTGAAGACTATTATTGCCCGAAAACGTCTGGAACAACTTAATCCTCTGGTAAAAACCGAAATATTCAATATCCGACTCGATACATCAAATGCAATGATGATCCTTAAAGATTTCGATATTATTGCCGATGCCACTGATAATTTTGAAACAAGATATGTAATCAATGATTCATGTATCCTTCTGAATAAACCCATGGTTCATGGTGCTATTCATGAATACGAAGGACAGGTATCAGTCTTTAACTATGAAGGCGGACCAACATACAGATGTTTTAATCCGGGCGATAGTACCAGAAAATTAAAAAACCCTTCTGGCTCCGATACGGGAATTTTAGGCGTTTTGCCTGGACTTACCGGGACACTGATGGCAAATGAAATTATTAAGATGATTACCGGAGCAGGTATCGTATTAAATGGTAAAATATTAGTGTTTAATATATTGCATAATTCATTCTATTTGCTGGATATCAAAAAAGCTCCTCATGATAATATCTGACCTTATGTTTTTTATACTATATTACACAATATTTACCTTATACATTATTTTGAATATTAAATAATTAAACCCTGTATTATGAGACTTTTACTAATTAGCAATTCTACGAATCCGGGAGAACCTTATCTTGATTATCCAAAGAAAAAAATAGAGGAGTTTCTGGGTAATAATCCTGTAAAAGCTTTGTTTCTGCCTTATGCTGCCGTAACATTTTCATACGATGCCTATGAAAAAAAAGTATCTGAAAGGTTTCAGGAGACGGGTCATAATATAGTATCAGTCCATCAATATAATGATCCTGTCAAAGCTGTCAGCGAAGCATCAGCAATAGTTGTTGGTGGTGGTAATACATGGAAACTTATAAAAAATATTCAGGATAACGGACTTATTGATATAGTGAGGCAAAAAGTATTGGGAGGCACTCCTTATATAGGATGGAGTGCAGGTTCAAATGTAGCATGCCCAACTATTAAAACCACTAATGATATGCCTGTAATGGAACCTTCTTCCTTTAATTCTTTCAATCTTATACCCTTCCAGATAAATCCCCATTATCTTGATGCCAATCCGGCGGGTCATGCCGGCGAAACAAGAGAACAGCGTATAGAAGAATTCATAGAAGCAAATCCTGATGTTTATGTTGTAGGTCTGAGAGAAGGAACAATGCTGCTTATTGAAAATGAAGAGATAAATCTTTTCGGTCCACGTAAGGCAAGAATATTCAGGAAAGGAAACGCTCCTGTTGAAGCTGGTCCGGAAGATGATCTCAGCTTCCTCCTCAAAATACAATCTTAGTTTCATTCAAATAAACTAACTTTGTCGCCGTTATATGATCTGCAGTAATTAATTCTGCTCCGGGGATGAAATCTTATATTAAAATAATACGGATTATTGCAGTTATTGTAATTGGATTATTCATTGCACTTTTTACCTCTTCAATTATTATTCAGGATAAGGTTGCTGATATTATTCTCAGATCGCTCAACAGGAACCTGTTAACCAAATACGATTTTTCCACAGTAAAACTATCTTTTTTAAAAAAATTCCCCAAAGCTTCTCTTGATCTCAGGGATGTTGTCGTATATTCTTCCCCGGGTTTTGACACCTCCTGTTTTAAAGATGTGGATACCGATACACTTCTCTCTGCCGAATCGCTTATTATGGATTTTAAAATAACAGATATAATTGCCGGAGAATACAATATTGAAAGAATAGGGATAAAAAGCGGATCGCTTAATTTACTTACAGATACATCAGGACTGGTAAATTATGTTATAGCAGCAGGGAATAAAGGTAAGAACGGGAATATCTTCACACTCGATCTTAACAGGATAAACCTTACAGATGTTGCTGCTCAATACAACAATTTAGCTATAAACCTTTTTATTACAGGATTGGCTGAATCAGGACATTTGAAAAGCCGTATTTCAGGTGACCATATTGATTTTTCTGCAAAGGGGAAACTTAAAATTGAACATTTCAGGCTTAATAATTTCAGTATTACCAGAAATGTAGATGCCGATCTGGATGTTAATCTGCACCATTCGGATACGGGAACCACTTTTACCAATAGCAGTATTTATATAGACGATTATGATTTTGGGCTTAATGGTCATGTGTCTTCAGAAAATGTTCTTGATCTTATTCTGAGAGGTAATAACATCAGTCTTTCAGCGGTAAAAAATTACTTCCCTGAAAAATACACTAAAACCTTATTTGAATATAATCCCACAGGTATTCTCAATATTGAGAGCCGTTTCACCGGCTTGCTGAGCAGGACAAGTCCTCCTGAGATAAATATTATTTTCCGCTTGGATAACGGAAGTATCACATATGATAAATCAGAATTATCCATTGATAATTTGTCATTTAGTGGTCACTATACCAACGGATCCCAAATGATCCCCGAAACCAGTTCTCTTTCCATTACCGGTTTTGAAGGGAAACTTGGTTCAGCAACTTATAAGGGTTCCTTTCTGTTATCTGATTTTAATGCCTTGAACAGCAGGCTTATGATGACAGGAAGATTGTTTCCCGCTGAGATAATTTCATTTTTTAATTTAAAGAATATTATTTCGGCAAAGGGGACTATCGATTTTGATATTGATATAAAAGGAAATCTTCAGAGAAGACAAAAATACTCATTGTCAGATTTTTTTAATTTCAGACCGGAAGCTGAACTTAAATTCAAATCTTTTGGCATAGCCACAAAAAATAACAAATTTACACTTGAAAACGTCAACGGGGATCTTCTTGTTTCTGATACCACAATTGCCAGAAACCTGAGATTCACGTACAAAGATCAGCCATTTGAAATAAGCGGCAAACTGATCAGTTTTACTGACTGGATTTCGGGCAAGCCTGCTGTTATGAATGTCACTGCAGATGTATCCTCTGAAAATATCAGACCTGAATATCTGTTTTCAGACACTTTAGCTACAACTCCTTCAGGCGATAAAATGAAATCTACAATTATTCTTCCCGGAAATATGCTGATGGATATAAATTTCCGGATTGATAATCTAACTTATAAAGAGTTTTCTGCTTCTGACATCAGTGCAACAGTTAATTATTCTCCCGGTATGATAAGTTTTAAATCATTAAATTTATGTTCACTTAACGGGCTTATCACAGGTGATGGTTTTTTCGCTCAAAACAATGACAAATCATTCTTATTGAAGGGTGTTTTTGATCTTGAGAGAATTGATATAAACAATACTTTTTCCACATTCAATAATTTTGGCCAGAAATTTATTGTATCGGAAAATCTTAATGGATTATTATCAGGATCTTTGTCATTACTTATTCCTTTGGATTCTTTACTGAAACCCGACATAAAGTCTCTTGTGGCTGAAGGTAATTATATTGTTTCTGATGGAGCGCTTATTGATTTTGATCCGGTGAAAGAGCTTTCTTCTTTCATAGAACTGTCGGAACTGCAAAATATTCATTTCGAAGAACTTGAAAATGATTTTTTTATCAGGAACAATTCTCTTTTTATACCTCAGATGGAAGTAAATTCTTCTGCTGCTAATCTTTCTGTAAATGGCCGACACGATTTTGAAAATAATTATGAGTATCATGTTAAGATACTCTTATCAGAAATCCTGAGCAGGAAAATCCGTAAACCACGTCCAAATACTACTGAATTCGGGGCTGTTCAGGATGATGGTCTGGGGCGCACCTCCCTGCTTTTAAAGATAGCCAATAAGGGAAAAGAAGTAAAAGTCTCATACGATATCAAAGCTGCAGGGAACCAGATCAGGGAAGATATCAGAACAGAAAGACGGACACTCAGAAATATCTTTAATGAAGAATATGGAAGAACTCCTAATGATAGTCCTGATACTTCCAGTTCTACAGGCAAAACCCGACGCTTCAGGGTTGTTTGGGAAGAAAGGGAAGATAATAAATCAGAATAAAAAAAATCCAGATAGAAAATAAAAATCCATCTTTAATTGTTTTAAAGAATGTATAGTAAACTGTTTATCAGGTTTTGAATAATTACCGTCATAGAACATTATGGATGCTTGTACTCTTTATGCTTGCCGTAATGACAGGTATAGGGTCACTTGCCTATACTAATTATCTTGTTGATATATTGAAGGAAGAAGAAAGAAAGAAAGTTGAGTTATGGGCTGAAGCAACAATAATAATCAATTCTGCTGACACCGATGATAATCTTGAATTCCCGTTTTCAATAATTGAAAATAATACCACTATTCCCGTTATTCTGACTGATGAATTTGATAAAATAATAAGCTCGGGTAATTTTGATGCTGAGCGTATGCTTGATTCTGTTTATATGCAGGATCAGCTTAACAGAATCAAAAAGAGGAAAGATCCCATAATTATTAATCTGGGTAATGGTTTTATCAACAGAATATACTACAAAGACAGTATCATTCTCGCCCAGCTGATCTATTATCCTTATGTTCAGTTAACACTTATTATCCTGTTTATTCTGGTTGCTTATCTGGCTTTCCGCTCATCAAGGAAAGCAGCTGATAATCAGGTATGGGTCAGCATGTCAAAAGAGACAGCGCATCAACTGGGAACTCCAACCTCATCACTTGCCGGATGGGTAGAAATTTTACAGGAACGGCATCCGGATATTTCAATAACAGGTGAAATTGGCAGGGATGTCGAAAGACTGGAAAAAATAACTGAGCGTTTTTCCAGGATAGGATCAAAACCTGCACTGAAAAAAGACGATATTATTCCTATTATCTCACATACAATTGATTATCTTAAGACACGTTCATCATCGAAAGTGCAGTTTATTGCTGATTTTGACAGATCAAAACCTATTATTGCACCCGTAAACGCACCTCTTTTCGAATGGGTGATAGAGAATCTGGCAAAAAATGCCATTGATGCCATGGAAGGCAGTGGTATAATTATTTTCCGGGCCTTTGAAAATGGCAAAAATATAATCATTGATGTTACAGATACAGGGAAAGGTATTCCAAAAGGCTCTTTCAGAAAAATTTTTGATCCCGGATATTCTACGAAGCAAAGAGGCTGGGGTTTAGGTCTTTCTCTGGCTAAACGAATAGTGGATGAATTTCACTCAGGACGTATTTATGTACGCCAGTCAGAGCCTGGAAAAGGTTCATGCATAAGGATCATTTTAAAGAAATAATTTTTACATCCCGGCTTACAGTTATCATATTACAGCGAATGGAGAGAAAAGACATTGAAATAATGGCGCCGGCAGGATCGTATGAGTCTCTCATAGCTGCTATACAGGGAGGAGCTGATTCTGTTTATTTCGGTGCGGAAAATCTCAATATGAGAGCCGCTTCATCCCATAATTTCACTTTGGATGATCTGCGGAAAATTGCATCAATCTGTACAGCAGATGGATTGAAAAGTTATCTCACTGTCAATGTTGTAATTTATGATGACGAGATAATACAAATGCAAAAGATTATTGATACTGCCGCAGAAAGCGGTATCACAGCAATAATTGCCTCTGATCTGTCAGCCATCAGATATGCTCGCAGTATTGGGATAGAGGTTCATCTCTCGACACAAATGAACATTACCAATACAGAAGCCCTGAAATTTTTTTCACAGTGGGCTGACGTTGTTGTTCTGGCCAGAGAGCTCAATCTCCATCAGGTTAAGCATATCTCCGATTCTATCTCTGAACAGAATATCAGGGGACCAGGGGGTGATCTGATTAAAATTGAAATGTTCGCTCACGGGGCTTTGTGCATGGCTGTATCCGGCAAATGTTATCTCAGTCTGCATGAGAATAACCATTCAGCCAACCGTGGTAATTGCTATCAGACCTGCCGTAAATCCTATATCGTGACTGAAAAAGAATCAGGTTATCAGCTGGAGATAGATAATGAATACATTATGTCACCAAAAGATCTTTGTACTATAGGCTTCATTGATCAACTCTTAAATGCCGGTGTCAGAGTACTGAAAATAGAAGGACGTGCACGTTCACCTGAATATGTAAAAACAGTATCAGAATGTTATGACGAAGCAGTGAGAGCTGTTGAAGAAGGATCTTTTTCAGCCGAAGCTGTTGAAGGATGGAAAAAACGGTTGTCAACGGTGTTCAACAGAGGTTTCTGGGATGGATATTACCTCGGACAAAGCCTGGGAGAATGGAATACAAATTATGGATCGAGTGCAACCAAAAAGAAGATTTACCTGGGGAAAGTCACAAACTATTTTAAAAACATCAGTGTAGCTGAAATTAAACTTGAGAACGGTAATGTTGAACCAGGGGATCATCTGCTTATAACAGGACCTACCACAGGCGTTGTTGATCATATAGTACAGGAGATAAGAGTTGATCTTAAAGAAACAGAAAGGGCTCTGAAAGGAGAATATTGCTCAATAAAAACCAAAGACGTTTTAAGAAGGTCTGACAAAGTTTTTAAATGGGTCAATTCTTTAAATGATCAGAGGCAATAAAAGAAAAAGATCAGAATTTTATCTTATGTGATGCTTCAATTATCAGTTCTGCGTTATATTTTACATCGCAAACAGTATCGGATTCTACATAAATGATTGTCTCTGATGGTTTCCTTGAAAGGCTGTACATATAAGCCCTGTCATAATATCTGAGCATTATCCTGACAGCCTCTTCCATATTGCCCGACTCAATAGCTGTAAGCACTCTGTTGGTATTTTCGCCACCCAGTCGCTTACTGACTTTTGTAACGCACTCCCGCAGATGATCCTGGGGAAAAGAAGCATATTCCTCTAGCAGTCTCGGGATCCGTTTTTCGGCATCAATCATAAGAATGATTGCAGGTGCTGACTTTAACTGAGAATAAAAATTATCCGGCATAAAAACTGAACCTATATTTCTGCTTTCATCCTCAACCCACACCGGTTTATCCTGTTTTAACCTGGTCCATTCACCAAAGAGCCTGTTGGCAAAATGTTCTGAAGAAGGCTGCTGATCCTGTCCGAGTGCCCCAAAGGCAGAACCTTTATGCCTGGCAAGATATTCAAGGTCTATCACCTGATGGCTGCCGTTATTTAAATACCTTAATATTTCTGTTTTACCGCTTCCTGTCATACCACCGAGAACAATAATCTTTTTTTTCCTGTTATAACTATTAAGAATATGATGCCTGTAAGATTTATACCCGCCTTCCAGTATTTCCGTTTTAATACCACCCAATGAAAATAACCATCCCATTGTCTCTGAACGCATACCTCCTCTCCAGCAATAAACAAGAATATTATTATCCACAGCAAGGCTGAGAGCCTTTTCAAGCCGTGAATCAATTGCCGGTCCGATCAGTTCCAGCCCTTTTAATATAGCTTTTATCCTTCCCTCATTCTTATATGTTATACCTACGATCTCCCTCTGCTTATCATCAAACAGAGGTATGTTAACTGCACCGGGTATGTGTCCGGTTTTATACTCTCCGGGAGACCTCACATCTGCAATGGGGACAGAAGCAGACAATCTGAGAAATTTTACAATATTTGTCTTACCGTCAGACACTTCTGATAAAAATAAAAATTCTTATTATTCTTTATCTCTGACATTTCAGGATATAATAAACTGATAGAATTCCCTGATCCAAAAGAAAAAGACTAGACTATTCGGTGTTATTTGTTTTATTATCAGTCAGCTTTGAAATGTTTAACAAATAGTTTTCTGAGTTCATCTATTCTGACAGGTTTGGCAATAAACTCCCTTATACCTGATAATTCTGATTTTTTCTTTGTTTCGGGCATTGTGTCAGCAGTAAAAGCTGCAATTAATACAGAGTTGTCATGTTCAAGTATTTTTCTTGATGACTCAAAACCGTCCATCTCCGGAAGGAACAGATCCATAAATATCAGATCGTATTTGTTCTTTGTTGCTTTAAGGTATGCATCGTAACCATCTTCAGAAGTATCATATTTATATCCAAGTGTCTGAAGCATTGTTCCGAGCATCTTAAGATTCATTTTATTATCTTCCACGATAAGTATTTTAATATCCTTTTTGATATCATTACCACTTTCATCTGCCTGTTGTGACTGCAAAAAAGGGAAACATTCCTGAACAGCTGTTGTTAGTTTTACATTATCTACCGGTTTTAAAATATATTTATCAATACCCAGGGATATGCATTTCCTGTAATTACCCTTGATATCTCTTGCACTGATAAGTTGAACAATAATTTTTTTTGACAGGCCTTTTTCCCAGATAGCCTGTGCTGCTTCAAAAGCGTCAAAATCGTTTTCATCGACTATTATTAACAGGTTATACCTGTGGCCTGATGAATTCAGATTAGTTTTTATCTGCTCCAGAGTATTTTTCTGAAAAGTAGTAAGCGATATATTCATCCCCGACTTATGCAGAAGTGTAATTATTTCCTCATCTCTGTTCTGTTGGCCTGTAATTACCATAGCCTTAATTTTCGAAAATGAGTCTATCTCTTCAAGATTAACATCTTTAATTATCCTGTCGCTGGAACATACTACAAGGGAGAAGGAAATTTTTGTGCCTTTGTTCCCTGACAATCCCGACGGACTTTCAGCTAACAGATCACCTCCCATCAGTTTTATGAGTTGCCGGGCAAGGATAGCTCCAAGTACTGATTTATCATTGTTTTTGATCACTCTGGTTTCATTGTTGTCTATTGTATCTCCGAAGAGGCGTTGAAGAGTATCCTCATTGAAATAATGGCCGGTATCGAGTAATTCAAATTCCAGAGTAATAAAACCGTTATTTTCGTTTCCTGTGCGGCATTTCAAGATAATCTCTCCTTTATCTGTATTAGTAACAGAATGAATAATAAGATTCGTTAGTATCTGCCTTATTCTAAAAGGATCTGCAATAATATTTTCCGGAACGTTTTTTTCTATTATGCTTTTAAAAACAAGCTCTTTGTCATTTGTAAAAGTCTTTGCCAGTTCTGAACAGTAGGCAATTTCTTCCCTGAAATTAAAGGGTTTCTCATCGAGAACCATCTGCCCTGTTTCAATCTTTGAGAAATCAAGTATATCATTTATAATATTCAGAAGGATCTCTGTTGAGCGACGTAAAATGCCTATTGCATCTTTTATTTCACTGTTCATTTCGTAACGGCTTAAAACATCTGTTATTCCTATGATACCATTGAGAGGAGTCTTTATCTCATAACTCATTCTGGCAAGGAATTCGGATTTTGCCACATTTGCTTTTGCTTCTTTTTTCCTTGCAGTCTCAAGTAATGTAACATCTGTCAAAAGCTCCATAACAGCTTCTTCTCCATTAAAAGAAAGGGGTAAACTGTTTCTATACAGAATAGTCTCTCCCATTTGTCCGGGAAGAATGATGAATTGTTCGGGATTGAATGTACTACCCAGGTTTCTGGCAAAATAATATCCTGTTTTGGTTACAGATTCTTCTGGATAAAACTCACCTTCCATATCCTCTTCTCTTTCATAGGAAAAGAGTGATGCTGCTCTTTTGTTAACTTTCAGTATTTTCCTGTTCCGATCATGCAGAATGACTGCTACAGGCATCTCTTCTATAAGTCTGAAAAACATTTTTTCCGACTCTATTAATCTCATCTTTTCTTTTTTCTGCTCTTTAATATATTTCAGGAAAAACCAAATAATAGTCTGAATGATAATTAAAGTAGCCAACACAATAAAGATGGAATTTCTGAAGATATATTTCTGAAATCTGTCAGCCGGAGCAGAAAAAACCAGACCAATATCTCTTTGTAAAAGAGTTGTTGAATAATAAGAAGATATCAGATTTTTGCCTGTTTCATTAATTATTGCATTGTGTATCTGATCGCCGTTATTGCCTTTTTTAAGATCGTGTACAATTTTTTCCGTTCCGGAATAATTTACAGGTATTTCTGCATTATCATAAATAATTTCCCCTGAATCACTCATGACCCATTGCCACTGATAATCCTTCAGATTAAAAACTGAAAATAAGTCTCTGAAATATTTTTCATAATCAATTTTAACAACGATATTACCAATGGCAACATTATTCTTTATGAACGGAATGATATAATCTGATTCATTATTGTCTCTTAATATCTGTTCAATGTTATGAATATGGTTTTGGGAATGGAGTATAAATTTCTGTTCCAGCCATTCACCACTTTCCTCATCCCGTTTCAGAGTAAATTCGTTTTTCTCATTGTCAAAAATCCTGATATCAGTTACCATATCCTGGTATTTGGAAAAGAACAGTTTTATTTTTTCTTTTACTCTGTTCTGTAATTCGGTATCTTTAAAAAAGTCGCCCAGATCTTCTGTGAATATTATTTCATTCAGGTCACTTGAGAAATTATTATTTATATCATCGACTGAAAGACCAACTATCTGGGCCTGTCTGCCAAGTAATGTTGTTATATAACTGATTTGTCTGTTATACAGGTTCGTGTAATAAATGATATTTACAATAAGTATTAAAAGGAGTGCTGAGTAGACAAGGATTAACAGTTTTTTCATTCTCAATCAGATTTGCCGTCCAATGGGCATAAAGATACTCTTAAAAAATATATCATTTCTATCGCTCTATCTGTATTTTCTGTTCTCATCCTCAAGAATGCTCAGATAGCTTCTATATCGTAATGGGTTTATTTGTCCGGCCTCTACGGCCTCTCTGACAGCACATCCCGGTTCATCAAGATGAAGGCAATTATAGAAGCGGCAGTTTTTGGATATTTTGAATATTTCAGGGAAGAAATGGTAGATCTCATTTCTGTCCATATCCACAATTCCGAATCCTCTGATACCTGGTGAATCAATAAGATATCCTCCAAAGGGTAATGGATGCATTTCGGGAAATGTTGTTATGTGCTTACCCTGTTTATGATAATCGGATACTTCTGCCGTTTTGAGATTTAAGGAAGGGTTAAAAACATTGAGAAGAGTGCTTTTACCAACTCCTGAATTACCTGCCAGAAGGCTTATTTTATCTTTCATCTGATCCATAAGTTTTTCCAGCCCTTTCATATCTTTCAGTGAAAGCCGGAAACAGTTATATCCTATTTTTTCATAGACCGAGATCAGATTTTCCATTCTATCGGCTTCTTCTGTATCATAGAGATCTGTTTTATTTATTATCAGATTTGCAGGGACATCATAAGCTTCCGCTGTGACAAGAAAGCGATCAATAAATTCAACAGGTGTTACCGGAAGGATAATCGTTAACATAAGAAAAACCTGATCGATATTAGCTGCAATAATCTGTACTTCTTTTGAAAGATTTGATGCTTTTCTGAGTATGTAATTTTTTCTCTCCAGTATTTCTGTAATGACTCCTGAATTAGTATTGTCTTCAAAACGGAAAATGACCTTATCGCCCACGGCTACCGGGTTTGTTGTTCTGATGCCTCTGACACGGAAACTTCCTTTCAGAGTACATTCGATTGTCCGGCCCTCGCCGTATAATAACTTGTAACGGCTTCCTGTTGATTTTATGACCAATCCTTTTTCCAATATGATTTTTTGAACAACAAAAGTAATTATTCCGTTAAAATATCTATCTCCCAGTTTTCCATTGTACATTGTATGAGAAGAAAAAAGGTGTCTTTTTCAGACACCTTTTTTTCTTTTAAAATAAATAATACCCTAACTATCTGATGCCATCAGAAGAAATGGTTTATTTTCAAAGCTATGATAGAATGGTCTCAATCGATCTGTGTTATAGTGTTCTGCTACATCAACTAATTTCTTTGTTGAAGTGATAACTTTTATCGGTAAATTATCGTAACGGCCGTTTTTAAGAACGACTATTCTGCCATGAACTCCTTTCAGGATAAGGTCAAGAGCCAGATTACCATAGGCCATGGGGACAATTGAATCAATGGCATCAGGATCACCACCTCTTACCATATATCCCAGTTTCTGATTTATAACATTAATAGTTTTCCCGTTGTTATATTTTGACGACAATTCTTTAATCTTTTGTGATACCACATCACCGATACCTCCCAGTTTAGCGTGGCCGTAAGCATCTCTTTCACTATCGGCAAATATCATTTCTCCTCCTTTAAACATTGCTCCTTCAGAAACAAGGACAACTGCATACTTGCTAGGGTTGTTGTTCCTGTCTTCCACAAGAAGTTTTGTCAATAATTCAATATCAAATTTATATTCCGGTATTACACATCTGTTGGCAGATCCGGCCATTGTAGGCAGCATAGCTGTAAAACCGGCATATCGGCCAAAAACTTCCAAAACAAGAATTCTTTCGTGTGATCCTGCAGATGTTCTAAGACTGTTAGTCATCTGAATTGTTCTTGTAACACATGTACTGAATCCTATACAATAATCAGTACCGGGCACGTCGTTATCCATGGTTTTAGGAATTGCAACAACGTTAACTCCGTTTTCAAATAAATGCACTCCATAACTAAGAGTATCATCTCCACCTATGGGAATGAGATAATCTACTCCAAGCCATTCCAGGTTTTTTATAACCTCGGGAGTCAAATCATTCATCTCTTCATTATATTCACTCTGGAGATGGTTCGGTACAGAAACTTTTGGCATATGACTGGGCCGGGTCCTTGAAGTATGAAGAAATGTACCTCCGGTACGTCCTGCCTTATTGACAATATCATCTGTCAATATCTGATAGCAGGAACTGTTATCAACTTTATTGTCCCTGATAAGTTCTGTAATACCTGCCCAACCTCTTTTCAGGCCGATAACTTTGTATCCTTCCCTGTTTGCACGTATGGTGACCGCCCTGATAGCCGGGTTAAGACCGGGTACATCACCACCTCCGGTCAGAATAGCAATAATTCCTTTTGTTTTTTTTACTGATACGTTTTTCTGATTATTCGTTGTTCCCATTATTAAGATTTTTAACCATTCAAAGTAAAACAATTTAATTTTATTCTGAAAAACAAATAATAATCTTATTATTACAAAATAATTAAACAAATTTTCTGATATAAAAACAGAAAAAATGTTATGTCAAAAGCTAATAAAGTACTCATTACAGGGGGAAGTGGTCTCGTCGGCAAGTATCTGACATCATTGCTTCTGGCTGAAGGCTATATAGTAAAACACCTGTCACGCCGGCAGAATTCTTTTGGAACAGTCAGGGTGCATCAGTGGGATCCTGATAAGGGAATTGCAGATGATACAATCTTCAATGATATTGATTTTATCATTCATCTTGCCGGAGAAAATCTGTCGGGTAAACGTTGGTCAGCAAGACAAAAAGAAATTATTATGAGAAGTCGTGTTGATTCTGCCAGGTTATTATTTGAAAAAATTCATCAATCCGGACATAAGCTTAAAGCATTTATTTCTGCTTCAGCCGTAGGTTACTATGGTTCAGTTACTTCCGAAAGAATATTCAAAGAAGATGATCCTCCGTCTGACGATTTTCTGGGTTCGGTGTGCAAAGCATGGGAAAATGCTGCCGATCTTTTTGCATCATCAGGTATCCGCACAGTAAAGATCAGGAGTGGGGTAGTACTTGAAAAAAACTCCGGTGTCCTTGCCTCTTTGCTTGTCCCGGCTCATTATGGCATCTTTTCATATCCCGGTAAGGGCAACCATTATCTTTCATGGATACATATCAAAGATCTCTGTGCTATTTACATCAAAGCTCTTCAGGATGAAGAGATGTCAGGTGCATATAATGCTGTTGCTCCACATTATACTCAATACCGCAGGTTTATGCAAACACTGGCAATGGTAAAAGGGAAACGCTTCTTTCATCCTCCCCTGCCGGGATTCTTACTTAAACTATTCTTTGGTGAGATGTCACAAATGATACTTACAGGCAGCCGGATCTGTCCGGAGAAAATTATTCAGGCCGGATACAGTTTTTTGTTTGATAATCCACACAAAGCATTGGATGATTTACAGAACTGATTATTAAGTAAGACAGGGTTTTCCGGCTGGGTAAATTCAGAAATTGTCTGGAATAAATGTAAACTTATAGTTCTCTTTACCAGGCTCCCGTTATATGCTCCACAAATATTTTCACTCCTATAGCGATAAGAATAAGCCCTCCGATAATTTCAACTTCCCGGCCAAGTCTTTTCCCTGCCGATTTACCAATTCTGATAGCAATCATTGAGGCTAAAAATGTTATTAGACCTATTATGCCACCCGAAAACAATATTTTTATATTAAGCAGGGCAAAGCTTATCCCGACGGCAAAAGCATCAATGCTTGTTCCTAGCGCTGCTGCCAGGAGATCTTTCCCTTTTGTATAATCTCTTTTCTTCTCATGTTCTTCTCTGACAATACCTTCATATATCATTCTTATACCCAAAAAAGATAAAAGGGCCAGTGCAATCCAGTGGTCTGCAGCTTTAACCATGTCACTAAAAAAAGATCCCAGAAAATATCCCAGAACAAATAATCCCGCCTGGAAAAAACCCAGGAAGAAAGCTATTTTGAATGCTTCACGGAACAGGATCCCGTTTTTTATTACACCATAGGATAGAGAAAGGGCGAATGTATCAAAAGATAAACCAAGAGCAACTGCAACAATTGTCAGAAAATCCATTTACCCAAAAAATTGATGCACAAACATACATAAAAAATCTTTCACCCTTTTTGAAATTGATATATTTGCACACACTGTATTAATTGAAATGAGAACAGTTATCCAGCGTGTGATAAAAGCTTCAGTCAGTGAAGGCGGCCGGGTTTTATCATCTATTGGCCCCGGACTTGTTGTCTTTCTGGGGATAGAAGATACCGACAATGATGAAGATATTGAATGGCTTGCCTCCAAAATAGTAAGACTACGAATATTCGATGACAACAGGGGGATAATGAATATGTCGGTACTTGATACTGGTGGAGATATTATTGTAGTTAGTCAGTTTACTCTTCATGCAAAAACACGGAAAGGGAACCGTCCTTCATACATAAATGCTGCCCCTCCGGAAATTGCCATTCCCATATATGACAAATTTGTTTACCGTTTAAACGCTTTACTGGGCAAAGCGGCAGGAACAGGTAAATTTGGGGCTATGATGCTTGTGGAAATACATAATGACGGTCCGGTTACCATAATAATCGATACAAAAAACAAGGAATGATATATGCAGATATCTGACCATCCCTCTAATGACAGATCATTAAAAAGATCTGTTCTAACAGTATCTGCCGCAGCTGCTTTTCTCACCCCGTTTCTCGGATCAGCAATAAATCTTGCTCTTCCTTCAATAGGGAAGGATTTTCATACAACAGCCGTTGAACTGGGATGGATAGTCAGCAGTTTTATTCTTTCCTCTGCTATGTTCCTTCTTCCTTTCGGCAGACTGGCAGATATAAAAGGAAGGAAAAAGATATTCAAATACGGAATAATCCTCTTCACATTTTCAGCTTTTCTGATCATCTTTTCCTGGAATATAGAATCTCTGATCATTTTTCGGATAATACAAGGAATATCGGGAGCTATGATCTTCGGTACCAGTCTGGCAATACTAACCTCTGTCTTTGAACCTGGAGAACGGGGACGGGCTATGGGAATAAATACAACAGCAGTTTATGCCGGTCTTTCCAGCGGGCCTGTTGTCGGCGGTCTGTTGACCCAATATTTCGGATGGAGAAGTATCTTTGCTTTCCTTGTCCCTGTTGGTATTTTTTCCTATTATCTTGTTGTAAAAAAAATGAAACCGGAATGGGCAGAAGCAAAAGGTGAAAAATTCGACTGGAAAGGATCCGTTATTTATGGTATTTCTCTTGCCTCTTTTATGTATGGCTTTTCAAAGCTCCCAAACCCCTCAGGATGGATTTTCCTTCTTTGCGGCCTTATTTTCGGTTTGTCTTTCGTTTTTTTTGAAAAAAGAATAAGTAATCCGGTTTTTGATATACGGCTGTTATTGCACAACAGGGTTTTTGCCCTTTCAGGACTGGCAGCCCTTATCCATTATTCAGCTACTTCCGCAACAGGATTTTTTATAAGTCTTTATCTTCAATACCTGAAAGATCTTGATTCAAGAACGGCAGGTTTTGTTATGATCTCACAGCCTTTAATGATGGCCCTTTTGTCTCCTACTGCAGGAAAATTATCAGACAAACACAATCCCGGAATCATTGCCTCAATAGGGATGGGCCTCACAGCAACAGGACTTATCATGCTGTGCTTTATCAATGAAAACAGTCCCGTATCACTTATAATCTTTATGCTCATCATAATGGGAACAGGATTCGGCTTTTTTTCCTCACCCAATACCAATGCTATCATGAGTTCTGTGGAGAAAAAACATCTGGGTATTGCTTCGGGTGTTGTCGGTACCATGAGGATGGTGGGACAAATGCTCAGCATGGGTATTGCAATGATGTTACTGGCTTTATATATGGGACAGGAAGCAATTATACCTGAAACATACCCCGGGCTTATTTCAGGAATGAGAACAGGCTTCATGATCTTTTCAGGCCTCTGTATAATTGGTATTTTTGCCTCTCTGGCAAGAAACAAAAGGAAGATCTGAAACCTTTGGTTGATAATCTTCAGGGTGATCATTGTATCGGTTACTATCAGTCGAAACAGGGAAATAAACTATAATGAAAAAAAACTATTATTAAAACTAAAAACATTATATTAACCCCCTGCTTTTGGCTGAACATTATCACTATTATTTAAACCGGAAGAAGCAATGACTAAACTATATGAGAAACTCATCAAATCGTGTCCTACAGAGAGTGAAATCAGAAATGGACTTAAAAAAACTGCCTCAGCAGTTCCGGATCGTCCGGACAAACATCTGTTAATGAAAATTCTTAACCTGATAGATCTTACAAGTCTGAATTCCACAGATAACAAAAGCCAGATTTTAAGGCTTACCGGCACTGTCAATAGTTTTAAAAGCCGTTTCTCCAATATCCCCAATGTGGCTGCAATATGTGTATACCCTAATTTTGTTCCTGTTGTAAAAGAGAAGCTCACTGCAAAAAATGTCAGGATTTCTTCTGTTGCCGGGGCTTTCCCATCCTCACAGACATTCAGGACCATAAAAGTTGATGAATGTAAAATGGCAAAGGATAACGGGGCAGAGGAGATTGAAACAGTTATCCCTGTAGGTTCATTTCTTGGAAGTGATTATGCCTTTGTTGCTGAAGAGATACGTGAAATAAAAAAAGCCATAGGAGACACCACCCTTAAAGTAATAATTGAATCAGGTCTTCTGGTCAGCCGTGAATTGATATTTAAAGCTTCTACAATAGCTATGGATGCCGGAGCTGATTTTATAAAAACATCAACAGGTAAAACAAATATTTCAGCTACTCCCGAAGCCGCTTTTATTATGTGTCAGGCAATATCAGATTTCTATTCCGAGACAGGAATTAAAGTAGGTTTTAAAGCGTCTGGTGGTATTGTGTCTGCTGCTGAAGCATTTACTTATTATCAGATAGTGAATTATTGCCTCGGTGATGAATGGCTTAATAATAATTATTTCCGTATTGGTTCGAGCCGGCTTGCAAATAATATACTGTCTGAAATTGCTGGGGAACGACATGATCATTTTTGAACAGGACCCGAATACAATTTTACAGGATTCACTTATTAATCAAGCAGATACATCTGCTCAGAAACCCTTAATTTATTCTGATACTACAGCAGTAAAAGATACTCTTTCGGTTTTTTCTGATACCGTTGCAGTTATAACTGAAAAACAGACAGATACAAAAGCTGAAAAGGTTGAAACAGAAGAAATAGTTACTTCAGAATTTTTTGACAGCATATTTACCGGAAAAGAACAGGACTATAAAGAAAAATTCCCTTTCCATTTTATAGAAAAGAACAGGATAAGGGAACAGAAGACCAAAGAAGTCCTGATAAAACATCTGAGAGAGGGAATTAATATTACTGAAAATCCATTTCATCAGGATTGGATGATCATTATGATCCTTATTTCAGCTTTTATTTATGCATTCCTGGCTTCTGTCTCAGGAAAATTGGTCAGTGAGGTAAAGAATTTTTTTCTCTTCAGGGGAAAAGATAAATCATTTTCTGATACCTCCGGCTTATTTCAGTGGCAATCAACATTGTTTAATCTGGTTTCATTCATAAATCTGTCGTTGTTTTTATATGTTGCAGCTGTTCATTATGGGATTACCATATATCAGGCCTCAGAGATATTGTCGTGGCTTATTATATTGGTTATCATTATACTGCTCGTGACATTTCGCCATATAATATCTCTGGCAGCAGGTAATATCAGTGGACAAAGACATGCTTTCAATGAGTATATCCTTGTCAATTATTGGTTTTACCGTATTCTGTCTTTGGTTCTGTTTATTAATACCATCCTTCTTTTATATACAGAAAGTTTCCCTCCTGGATCCTTAATAAGGGCCGGATTTGCAATTATTATAATCCTTTATTTATTAAGGTTAAACAAACTTTTTTTCATATTTATAAAAAGGAATATTTCAATTTTGTATTTGATTTTATACCTTTGTGCGCTAGAATTTCTGCCTGTCGGGGTGTTAATTAAATATTTTACAGGCTTGTTTTAGGTCAGCGAATATTTGATCCGGAAAGTAAAACTAAAACTGTAAAAAAGTTGAAAATAAGAAAGGTCTTAGTATCGCAGCCAGAACCAAACAATCCGAAATCTCCATATTTCGATCTGGCAAAAAAGTACAATCTGAAAATTGATTTTAAACCATTTAACAGGATTGAAGGAGTATCGTCAAAGGATTTCCGTCAGCAAAAAATCAATATACTTGATTATTCAGCTGTGGTCTTTACCAGCAAGACTGGAATTGATCATTTTTTCAGAATATGTAATGAGCTCAGGATCTGTGTGCCTGATAGTATGAAATATTTTTGTATAACAGAAAATGTATCTTTCTACCTTCAGAAATACATTGTTTACAGAAAAAGAAAGATATTTCATGGTAAAGCAAAATTTCAGGATCTTATTGAAGTAATTGCCAAACACAAGGAAGATAATTTCTTTGTGCCCTTATCCCATCCACATAATAGTGAAATCTCTGAACTCCTTGACAAACACAATATTAATTATACAATCGGTATACTTTACAGGACAAAAAGCCGGGATTTTTCCAATTTAAAAGATTTTGATTATGATATACTGGTCTTTTACAGTCCATCAGGAATCAAGTCACTAAAGGAAAATTTTCCCGAGTTTAATCAGGGTGATATTAAAATTGCCGCTTTTGGTCCAACAACGATATCAGCTGTTCAGAAGGAGGGATTGAGAGTTGATATTAATGCTCCTAATGTTAATGCCCCGTCAATGACTATGGCTCTTGATAATTATCTCAAAGAGTATAACAGAAATCTTAAATAAGGTCTTTCTGACAAATACATACGCCTTTTTTTAAAGCCTGAGAGCTTAGAAATAATTTTCCGCTGAATCATTTTTAAATGAATATTAAAAGGCAAACATTCAAAAAGACAGAAAGGCTTTGCAGCCGGAAAATAATCACAGAGTTGTTTGAATCCGGGAAAACCTACAGTTATTCCCATTACAAAATCCTTTGGCTGCAACTGGATCCCGGTAAGATCCCTTTTCCTGCACAGGTTGCTTTCAGTGTTCCAAAAAAAGTCTTCAGACTTGCTGTTGTAAGAAATCTTATAAAAAGAAGGATGAGAGAAGCTTACAGAAAAAAAAAATATATCCTTTATAATTCTCTGTCCTCAGACAATAAATGTATTGCTCTGATATTCATTTTCAGAGATACATCAATACCTACTTATGAGGAAATAGAAAAAACAATGGATATAACTATTAACAAGCTCTCCTCGCGTATCAGTGAAATAATAAATTAGTGTTAAAGTTGTCTAAATAATCTCTTTACCAGCATTCTTAAGAAATTTTCTTAGTATTTTCGTCATTCTTAATCCAGTATTCTATAATGAAAAAAATATTTTTCCGTAAAATAACAATTTTTGTAAGCCTGATAATTATCGGAGGCATCAGTGCAGGTTTCTTTATTACACAGGAAAGTCGCGATTTCCGCATCGCAAAGAACCTGGATATCTTCTTTTCACTTTTCCGTGAACTGAATCTCTTTTATGTAGATGAGGTTAATCCCGACAAAGTGATAAAGACAGGTATCGATAATATGCTTAATAGTCTTGATCCTTATACTGTTTTTTATCCGGAATCAGAAGCAGACGAATTTGCATTAATGACAACCGGAAAATACGGTGGGATAGGTTCACTTGTAAGACAGAATGGCGATTATGTAGTTATCGTGGAAGTATATAAAGGTTTTCCGGCCGATCAGGCAGGGATAAAGGCTGGTGATATTATTAAGAAGATAAATGGTATATCAATAAAAGGACTAAGCACTGAGAATGTCAGTGACAGGCTGAAAGGTAATCCCGGCTCAGAAATTACAGTGACAGTAGAAAGAAATGGCCATGAATCGGATCATCCCATGAAAAGAGAAAGAATAGCCATCCCTCCTGTCCCTTATTTCGGAATGATTGATTCAAATACAGGATATATACGTTATATTAATTTTACAGAGGGCTCCCGTCAGGATGTTAAAAAAGCTCTTGATGAATTAAAAGCCAGAAACGCCACGCAGATCATCCTTGATCTCAGATCCAATCCGGGAGGTCTGTTGACTGAAGCAGTAGATATAGTAAATCTTTTCGTCGGACCGGGAAATAATGTGGTTTCCACAAAAGGAAAAGTTAAACAGTTTGATGAAGAGTTTAAAACAACCAAACCTGCTGTTGATGAGGATATACCTCTGGCAGTACTTATTAACAGACAAACAGCATCAGCAGCGGAAATCGTTGCAGGAGCCTTTCAGGATCTTGACCGGGCTGTTATTGTAGGTCAACGTTCCTACGGGAAAGGACTGGTGCAGGTAACACGTCCGCTTAGCTATAATACCCAACTCAAAGTTACTACTGCCAAATATTATATCCCCTCCGGAAGATGTATTCAGGCTCTTGATTTCTCCAACCGTAATGAAGATGGGAGTGTAGGTATTATCCCTGATTCCCTCATTTCTGAGTTCAAAACAAAAAACGGAAGAACAGTAAAAGACGGCGGAGGTATCAGACCCGATATAGAAATCACTCCTGAATCCCTTAGCCAGGTGGCAACAGAATTATATCTCAGAAATTTTATTTTCGATTTTGCCACTTCGTATTACTGGAACCATCCGGAAATAAAAAAACCTTCTGATTTCGTTTTTACTGATGATGATTATGATGACTTCAGAAATATGCTTATCGATCGCAATTTCAATTATAATACTGTGACAGAAACATCAGTAACAAAACTTATTGAAAGCGCAAAAAGAGAAAAATATTATGATGTTCATAAAGAACTGTTCGACAGACTAAAAACAGAAATTGTCCATGACCTGGATCATGATATGATGATTTTCAGGCCTGAGATCACCGAACTGCTCGAACAGGAAATAATCAGCAGATATTTCTACGAAGAAGCTTCTGTTGAATGGTCTCTGAAAAACGATGAACAGGTTAATGAAGCACTTAAAGTACTTAACGACACGGAAAGATACAGTTCGATACTTACAGGGACACAAGGTTCGTTGATAACAGCTTCGACCGATCCTGCCGGACAGCGGTAAAAAGTCTTTTAAGTGTTCATGTTCAAGGTCAGAACCCCTGGTTTTGTAACAATAATCATTAGATGTTGACAGGTTTATCCGGTGACAGATCACTATGTTTTCTGATCTTTAACCGCCTGCAAAAGGAGGTAAAAATATTACTCTGTCACCTTCCTTTATCTCAGGCTCTTCGTGAACTATCACATTATTTACAGCTATTCTGTAATAATAATGAATAAATTCAGGAAAATCATCTTCAACCCTGTATTTCAGGTCACTGAAAGATTTAATATTTCTGTAATGCTTAGATCCTGTATTCGCCACTTCAGCCAGAACACCAAAAAACATCACATAAACATTCATACTATAAATCTTTAATGTGCTTCCAGCCAGTTTTTGCCTGTTCCCCAGTCGACCTTCAAAGGAACTTCAAGCTTTGCGGCATTTGACATTTCCCCCAGAACCATTTCTTTCAACTGTTCCATCTCTTCTTCGGGAACCTCAAAGATCAGTTCGTCATGTACCTGCAAGATCATTTTGGAACTGAACTTTTCCTTTTTCAACCTTTCATGTATCCTGACCATGGCTATCTTGATAATGTCAGCAGCAGATCCCTGTATCGGTGCATTAATAGCATTTCTCTCGGCATTCCCTCTCACTACCTGGTTACGGGAATGGATGTCACGAAGATATCTCCTGCGACCAAACATAGTGGTTACATACCCTCTTTCCCTTGCTACACGGATACTGTCGTCCATATATGTTTTCACAGCAGGATATGAAGCGAAATATCCTTCAATAAGTTCTTTTGCTTCTTTCCTGCCAATTGTCAGGCGCTCCGATAAACCGAAGGAAGATATTCCGTATATTATTCCAAAATTAGCTGTTTTAGCCTTGCTTCTCATCTCCCGTGTTACGTCCTGTAAATCAACCCCAAATATCTTTGAAGCAGTAGCTGCATGAATATCACTTCCGGAAAGAAAATCGGTTATCATATTCTTATCTCCGCTTAGATGTGCCATTAGTCTGAGTTCAATCTGAGAATAATCAGCAGAAAAGAAGAGACATCCTTCTGCAGGAACAAAAGCTTTCCGTATCTCCCTTCCCCTTGTGTCTCTGACAGGTATATTCTGTAAATTAGGATTATTTGAACTCAGTCTGCCGGTTGCCGTGACAGCCTGATTAAAAGATGTATGGATTCTGCCTGTTCTTTTATCAATTAATAAAGGGAGTGCTTCAACATAAGTGGTCAGGAGTTTTTTCAGTCCCCGGTATTCAAGTACTTTATCAATGATCGGGTGCTTGTGTGACAATCGTTGCAGAATCTCCTCATTAGTTACAAACTGTTTCGTCCTGGTACGTCTTGCATTATTATCAAGTTTCAGTTTCAAAAACAGGATGTCGCCAAGCTGCTTTGGTGAAGAAATATTGAATTCTGTACCTGCCAGTTCAAATATTTCTTTTTCCAGTAAAAGGATATCATCTCTCAGTCCCGCTGTAATCTTTTTCAGTGCTTCTGTATCCAGTATAACACCATTTTTCTCCATATCGGCCAGAACCTGTATCAGAGGCATTTCGATATCCCTGGCCAGGGTTGTCAATCCTTCCTCTTCCAGTCTGGGCTGAAATATTTCTTTGAGCTGAAGGGTTATATCTGCATCTTCAACTGAATATTCTTTCAGCTTATCCGGCGGCACACTCCTCATATTCTTTTGTGATTCCCCTTTTTTCCCAATAAGGGTTTCGATATGTACAGGGCTGTAGGAAAGGTACAACTCCGAAAGAAGATTCATGTTATGCCGCATATCAGGTTCAAGAAGATAATGAGCTATCATGGTATCAAACAATGCTCCTCTTACTTGTATACCGTAATTAGCCAGTACCTGAATATCAAATTTCAAATTCTGACCTGTCTTTCCAATTCCAGCGTCTTCAAAAAGAGGTCTTATAACATTGAGTCTTTTAATAGTCTCTTCACGTGATCCAGGGAAAGTTATCAGATAACCTGATCCCTTTTCCCATGAAACCGCCAGTCCGACAATTTCTGTGGCAAGAGGATTAATTGAAGTAGTCTCCGTATCAAAGCAAAAATCCTTCTGTCTTTGTATTTTCTTCACCAGTTCAGCCACTTCATCATCTGAATCAACAAGATAATATTTATGTTCTGTGTCTTCAATAGTCTTCTTTGATGAAGATGATAAGTTTTCTTCCTGTTCAGAAAAAAGTGTGGTCTGGTATGAATCATCTGGCAGATATAACTGGTTTTTCCGGACTCCGGAAATTTCCTTTCTGTTTTCAGCAATAATTTTTTCTGCTACGGTTTTAAATTCCAGTTCATCAAACAGTTTCTCCAGTTTTTCAATATCAGGTGTCTCTTTGATAAGTTGCTTTTCATCAAAATCAACGGGTACATCAACAATTATTGTAGCCAGTTCTTTTGACAGTTTTATTTGATCTTTATTGTTTACAATGATTTCTTTTAATTTTCCTTTAAGTTCATCTGTATGTTTAAATAGTTCTTCCACAGATCCATATTCCGAGATCAGTTTTTTTGCTGTCTTGGGCCCAATACCCGGAGCTCCCGGGATATTATCAGATGAATCACCCATAAGAGCAAGAATATCTATTACCTGCTCAGGTTTTTCTATGGAGAATTCTCTTTTTACATCCTCAACACCCCATTGAACAGCATCATTCCCGCTTCTGGAAGGTTTATACATAAAGACATTATCAGTAACCAACTGGGCAAAATCTTTGTCAGGAGTCATCATGTAAGTCGTAAAACCTTTCTGCGATGCTTTTTTTGCCATGGTTCCTATAATATCATCTGCTTCATAGCCCTGAAAATCAATAACAGGTATTTTATATGCTTCAAGCAGTCTTTTGATAACAGGAACAGCATATTTAATATCTTCCGGTGTCGCATCCCTGTTAGCCTTGTAACTTTTGAATAACTCATGACGGAATGTGGGTCCGGGATAATCAAAAACCACTGCAATATGTGATGGTTTTTGTTTACGGAGAACCTCTTCAAGTGTAAGAAGAAATCCAAAGACTGCTGAGGTGTTCTGACCCTTTGAAGTCATTCTTGGATTTTTAATAAATGCATAATATGACCTGAATATCAGGGCATAAGCATCCAGGAGGAACAGTTTTTTATTATTTTCCGGCATAGATATTATTCATTATCCGAGGCAAACCATTCAGCATAAGATTTTGCCGTTTCATAAAGCCTCATACTGTGAAGACGGATACCGGCAGGCAATTCTTTCTTTATTCTGCCGGCAAAATCAACTATAAGATTTTCACAGGTAGGCTGATAATCAACAATGATCGTATTACCAAATGCCTCTGCAATTATTTCTCTTTTGTTATTGTCAAAATCTTTACTTAAAACCACAGAATGATCAAACTTATCTGTTATTTTCGTCTTCACCAGATAATCCAGATCAGTAAAATCCATTACCATCCCATTCTTTGGATTATTCCTGTCATTAAGCGGAATTCCCGACAAAGTTACGTACAAAAGATAAGAATGTCCGTGAACATTTCTGCAAGGACCGTCATAATTTACCAGTACATGAGCCATTTCGAATGAAAATTCTCGTGTTATTCTAATAAGTTGCTTCATGAACCTTGAATTGTTTTTACTTTCAAATTTAACTATTATTACGGATTAGCATGCATTTCCGCTTTTGTAATAATCTGAACAAAATATATTAACTATTGTTTAACAATCAGTTATTGAATTAATATTTACCTTTGCATCTTCAACTATAAGTTATACTGATTAAATGGAAGACAAAAAACAGATACTCACATTCCCTGCTCTTTTTGAAGCCACTCTTGAAAGATGTAGTGATTTACCGGCTTA
>DAINPM010000022.1:0-29815 GCA_036743455.1 Bacteroidales bacterium
CCGAAGGCTCTTAACTGGTCTGATTTTTGTTGCTTTAGTTTAACCCGGCACAACTAGAAATGATAAAGATATTTTCATTATTCATTTGCCTCCTTTTACATCCTGTTCATGTCAGCCTTACGAGTATCAACCATGTCCAGGATACAGACTCACTTAAGGTAATGGTAAGAATGTATTATGATGATTTTATCAGTGACTGCTCCCTGTTTTTTGGCTCCGTAGATTTTGATGGAAATGCATATCAGCAGATTCTTCTTCCTGAAGAGTATATGAAGAAATACCTGGATGACAGAATACGGATAAAGGTCAACAATAAACAATTGAAAGGTAAGTTATTAAATATGATTCTGTCAGAAAACGAAGTGACTGCCAATTTGCTTTTTATAACAGAAGCTAAACCTGAAACAATTATGGTCAGTAACCTGATCATGTCTGGTCTTTATGCCGATCAGGCCAATATGACCATTGTTCATGTAAGTGATCTTGAGGAAGGAGTTAAATTTACTCCTGAGTATACGGAAAAAACATTCATTTTGAAATAATTACGAAAGATATTATGTGATGAAAAGATTCGCGGCGGTGTTGTTGTTATTGCTTGATTTTTTTATTCTCAATGCTACTCATAACAGGGCAGGTGAGATTACCTACCGGCAGATATCTGATCTTACTTATGAGATAACAATTACAACATTTACTTATACACTGAGTCTGGCTGACAGGCCGGAATTGACTGTTAATTGGGGTGACAACTCAACTTCTGTCGCAGAGAGAAACCCGGACGAGATTGTCAGACTGCCAAATTACTACCAGAAAAATGTTTACAAAGTGCAGCATACCTTTCCCGGACCGGGTGTCTATAAGATTGTTGTAGAGGATCCTAACAGAAATTATGGGGTGAGAAATATTCCTAATTCTGTAAATGTTGTCTTTTCCATTTCTACGACACTGACTGTTAATCCTGCTATGGGGCCAAACAGCACACCGGTCTTACTTAATCCTCCATACGATAAAGCAGCGCTGGGGTATATTTTTATTCATAATCCGGGTGCTTTTGATCATGACGGAGACAGTATATCATACGAGCTTACAGATTGTACGCGTGAAGACGGAGCACCCATCGAAAATTATGTGCTGCCTCCGGCCACCGATACATTATATGTTGATCCTGTAACGGGAGATCTGATATGGGATACTCCGGCCGACACAGGAAAGTATAATATAGCAATGGAGATACAGGAATGGCGTAATAATAAGAAGATAGGTGTTGTTAACCGTGATATGCAGATAGAGGTTTACCGTACCAATAATAATCCTCCTGTTAATGGTCCTTTAAAGGATATTTGTGTCGAAGCGGGAGAAACAGTAGATTTTATCGTCTCCTCAACAGATGAAAACAACGATCTGATTTCACTTTACGCACGATCCGGGATTTTCAGTCTGGAATCATGTCCGGCAACTTTTACCGGTATAGACTCAGGGCCCGGTTTTGCTTCAGCAAGGTTTCTCTGGACTACCTGTCATGAAGTGGTAAGGAATCAGCCTTATTCAATCATTTTGAAATCGGATGACAATAATGAGGATATAATATTGTCAGATATAGATAATATGACAATAAAGGTACTTGGACCTCCTCCCGTTCTGGAAAATGCTGTCCCGGAGGGGAAGTTCATCAGACTGGCATGGCAGGATTATGGTACTCCGGTTATTTCAGGATTTGCTGTTTATCGCCGGGAGGGGGCTTCTACATTTATTCCTGATTCCTGTACTTCAGGCATTCCTCCTTCCACAGGTTTTATAAAGGTTGGCTATACTGACGGGAGTTCCACGGTTTCTTTTACCGACACAAATAACGGTCAGGGCCTTGAGTTTGGTAAGGAATACACTTACAGGATTGTAGCTGTATATCCAAACGGGACAGAAAGCAAAGCCTCAAATGAGATCACCTCAGCCCTTGTCGCAGGAACACCGGTTATCAGAAATGTAAGTGTAACCAATACAGACGATACAAACGGATCTGTTTATCTGGCATGGAAGAAACCTGACAGTCTGGATACAATACCGGCTCCCGGCCCCTATGAATACCGTATTTACAGAGCTGCCGGCATAACCGGAACGGATTATTCGCTCATCCAATCAATTTCAACTACAACCCTGGATGATACAGTTTTTGTTGATACTCCGCTTAATACTCAGGCAGACGGGCATATATACAGGGTGGAGCTATGGAATAGGACCTCCGGTAATGAATTCATGGTTAGCTCACAACCAGGATATGCATCATCACTTTTCCTGTCTGCATCTCCCGGAGACAAAAAGGTGAGATTCACTATTAACAGGAATGTGCCCTGGATAAATACAGAGTATGAATTTTTCAGATTAAATGAAAGTACAGGGACTTATGAACCGATCGGTTCAACGAATCAGCTGACTTATACTGACAGCGGACTTGAGAATAACAGAGAGTATTGCTATTATGTAAGGTCGACAGGAGGTTATCTGGCATACAATATGCCAAAAAACCTCGTTAACCTGTCACAGATTGTATGTGTTGAGCCTGTTGATAATGAAGCACCCTGTGTCCCTGAGATAAATGTTACAAGTGAGTGCGACAGTCTCTACAATAATGTGACATGGTGGATTACAGATTCTGAATGTTTTGAGGATATAGCCGGATATATTATATATTATAAGCTATTGTATGATGAAGAACTGGAGTATCTTACAACGATATATGATAAAAACACTTTTTCTTACAGACATTATCCGGGAGATATTGTTGCAGGTTGTTATACGGTTTCTGCATTTGATTCTCTGGGCAATGAGGGAGAAATGTCTACAATGGTTTGTGTTGATTCCTGTAAATTTTATGAGATACCCAATGTCTTTACTCCAAATGGGGATAACATCAATGACCGTTTAATAGCCAAAACGTCGGGATTAGTGGAAAGAATTGATTTTAAGCTTTTTAACCGAAATGGCATGCTGGTATTCAGTACTGAAGATCCCAGGATTGAATGGGATGGTACATATAAGGGAGACATCGTGTCACCCGGAGTCTATTTTTATCAATGTGATGTTTTTGAGCGCCGCATCACTGGTATTGAACAATTCCATTTATCGGGTTTTGTTCATGTTATAACAGAGAAAGGTGCTGAGTTGAACCAGCAACCGACAAAATGATTCATAAGGAATGTGAAATGAAGAGAACAGTAATAATATTAGTTTCTTTTTTATTGCCGGTAATGATTTCCGGACAGACACTCACAGATAAGCTGTTAAAGGCAGATGCTTTTTTGAAAAACGGTAAGGCAGATCAGGCTGTTGA
Organism: Bacteroidales bacterium; assembly: GCA_036743455.1. Classification (GTDB taxonomy): domain Bacteria; phylum Bacteroidota; class Bacteroidia; order Bacteroidales; family VadinHA17; genus LD21. The sequence goes on from DAINPM010000022.1 coordinate 3,326, forward strand.
GATTCTTAATGAAGCACTTAACGAAAAAAGTGACAGCAGGTTGTATAATAGGAGGGCAGAGGCTGAGATAATAAAAGGTGATTTTTCTGCAGCAATAGCCGATCTGAACAGAGCCAATGAGTTAGATAAATATTCCGGAGAATTTGGTCTTGCTAAAGTATATGCTTTAATAGGTGATGCAACAACATCACTGTACCATCTTGAGATTTGTATGAATTCACCTTACAAAAAAAGTGAAAAGGAGATAATGCTCAATCCGGCATTTTCCAAAATTGAGAATACTCCCCAGTGGCGTAGTTTCTGGCAGAAAGGCTGGTATCCCGAAATAGACACTAAATTGTCAGAAATAGAATACTACCTCGGATTGGGAAAAATTGAAGAAGCAGTCAGTATTTTATCAGATATAAGTAACAGATACAGTGAGAGTGAAAAGCTTATTTATGCCTCTGCCATGGTCAGTCTTGCACAGGGAAATAATTCTGAAGCGTTACGTTCTGTGACCAGTCTTTTATCACAGAAGCCGGAGAATGTTAATTATTTACAGCTGCTTGCAGACATTCAGTTTGCTTCATCAAACTACGCCGGAGCCTCTGAGACTTATTCAAGACTTATAAACCTTGAGACTCCCGATGCCGGACTATATCTGAAAAGAGCAGAATGTTTCAGAAAAACCGGGGAGACTGATAAGGCATTGTCCGATATCAGTAAGTATATAGCAATATATCCTTCAGACAAAAATGCTCTTAGTCTGGCCGGTAGAATTGAAGCTGCAACAGGGAATAACTTAAAAGCTCTCTGGTACTTTTCTGAGAATCTTAAATATCATCCCAATGATCCGGATTGTTATATCGAAAGGGCTAACTCATATATGTCATCAAAGTCGTGGGAATGGGCAGTCAACGATTATTCCATGTCGCTCGATCTTGATCCTTCAAATTCCGAAGCCTGGCTGAATAAAGGTGTTTCACAGCTCAATGCAGGGAAAACAGAAAATGCCTGTCACGATTTCAGACAGGCTTACAGGCTGGGGAATAAAAAAGCAATAGAATATATAAGTAAGTATTGTATTAAGTAGGTTTTACCTTTATCTTATGTGTTTTTTAATCCTCTCGAAGAGATCGTGGGGTTTAAAAGGTTTAAGGATGTAATCGTTAATATTCAGTTCTTCAATTTTATCATAACTTTCTGACATTATAGCTGCAGTAAGAGCTACAACAGGGATATCCTTAATCCTTTGATTTGTTGAATTTCTTATCATACGTGTTGCCTCAATACCATCCATGACCGGCATGTGAAGATCCATGAGTATCAGATCAAATTCTTCGTTTTCTATTTTTTCCAGAGCCAGCTGACCATTTTCCGCATGAGAAACGATTACTCCCCAGCCAGTGAGAAACTTATTTGCTACGAAGAAATTTATTTTGTTGTCTTCTGCAATAAGGATTCGTTTTCCTTCCAGGCCTGTAAACGATTCAGGAACTTCTCCGTTTTCCTTCCGGTTTTTTTTATAAGCTATCTCAAAGTCAAGGATGAATGTAAAAACAGAACCTTCTCCGGGCTGACTTTTTACTTCAATAATTCCTCCCATGAGTTCAACAAGTTTCTTGCAGATAGCAAGTCCCAGACCTGTGCCTCCGAAATGTCTGGTGGTATCAGTGGCAGCCTGGGTAAAACTTTCAAAAATTGCGGTATGTTTTTCAGGTGGTATCCCAATGCCTGTGTCCTGAACACTGAATTCAAGTTTTGATTTATTTTCTTTCCTTTCTTTTTCTCTTATCGTAACTGTTATACCACCAACTTTTGTGAATTTCAGAGCATTTGAAAGGAGATTGGATAATATTTGATTGAGTCTTATCTGGTCACCAATGACATCTTCCGGAAGTGATCCTTCTTTTCTGATGGAAAAATTTAGCTTTTTGGCTTTCGAGCGGAACGAGTATGACCGCATTATTTCATCGAGAAAGTCATTCAGATTGAACTGTGTTTGTTCAAAGATAATTTTCCCTGATTCCATCTTATTGTAATCCAGGACATCATTTACCAGAGTGAGCAGGTGGTTACCTGAAAACCTGAGTGTTTTAATGAAATCCATCTGATCATCGCGTGGATTATTTTGTAAAAGAAGGTTGGTTATCCCAATTACTTCATTCAGGGGAGTTCTTATTTCATGACTCATTGTTGACATGAAAATCTGTTTGGACTGTGCTGCTTCTTCAGCTCTCTGTCGTGCCGTGATGAGGTTGTCAAGCATTATCCTTCTCTGTATGGCCACTGCAATCTGGTTGGCAATAAAATCAAGGATCTGCAGATCTTCATTGGAAAACTTGTTTTCATCATTATAATCCTGAAGACAGATAACACCAATTATGTTTTTATCAACCCTCAGGGGAACACCCATCCAGACCTTGCAATCACTACCTACCAGATCAATTTCTCCTGATTCTTCAAGCGATTGGAGATCATTTTTTTTCAGAAGAACAGATTTGTTATTCCTTATCAGGTAACCTGTAATAGTTTTACTGACAGGAGTTTCTCTGAAAATGTCTTTCTCATCGGCAAAAAAAGGAAATGATAAACTCTCGGTATTATTATCATAAAGAGCGATGAAAAAATTATTTGTATCCCATATTTTACTGAGTTCACTTACTATAATGGGGTATAATTCATTTATGTCGAGTTGTTTAAGAGCTGCAGAAGATATGTTGTAAAGGACTTCCTGAATGAGCTGATTCTTTTTTTCTGTTGTTATATCCCTGTACATAAATACATGTGCAACAGGTTCATTATTAACTGTTATTTCTGTGGCTATCAGAGAAACTTGTATTTCACTGCCGTATTTATCTTTTCTTACCGTTTCCCTTAATTCTTTATCATGTAGAGAAACAAGTTTTGTGATAGTCAGGGATTCTTCTTTGAGTCGGTCGGGTACGACCAGATCAACTATGTTTTCATTTATTGCTTCCTCATAAGTGTAGCCAAAAAGACTTGTAAATTCCTTATTAGCCATTGTGATCCTGCCAGTCAGGTCAGTTAATACTATGGCCTCTGGAGTAGAATTAATAAGATGTTCCAGAAATGCTTTTTCCCTTATTATTTGAGCTTCAATATGTTTATGTTTGCTTACATCAGTTATTGTACCTCTGTAGCATATTTTTTCCCCGTTATGAAAAACAGCAAATGAATGAGTTACTACAGGTATCAGATTCCCGTCATATCGCCTCAGAAAATATTCATTGCTGGAAATATCATCAGGAGATTTTAAGGTCTGCAAATTTCGCAGCATAAGATCTCCGTTGTCCGGGAAAGCTTCTTGTATGTATATGCCATTCTCAAGACTATCAGCAGTTATACCGAAATATTCCAGTCCTTTTTTATTGCCATATAATATTCTCCCATTCAGATCTACCTCATACATCATACCGGGCATCATTTCGGAAAATGTCCGGAATAAATTGGTTTGATGCTGTATATAATCATCAATTTTTTGTTGTTGACCCGGTTCCCATGTTACCATAATGTTCCCTGTTGTTAAAGGGAATCCTATATAATAGCCTTCAGAATCATTTCCGCTGGCCGATGCTTCCAGCTTGTGTGCTTTATGTGTCTGCTTTACCTGCTGCAGCAGTTCAATCAGTTTTTTCCGGTCACCCAGAGGGGTGTCAGTGATATCTTTACCTAAAACATTTTCTCGTTTTATGAGTTCTGTTTCTTCAGCTTTGTTATTTAAATTGAAAATATAAAAACCATTATCCTCTGCGGGCCTGAATATTGCCAGATAGCTGCTTATAGTATTAAGTATTTCTTCAATAACCCCACTCATATCCTGTCTGACATTTGCGGCCATCTCTAAATCGGTATGGCCGGTCTGGTTTTCAGACCTGAGCTTTTCAAGTTTTTTCTGCAACTCTCTGTATTGTTCCTCAAGTTGCATATATTTCTCTTTGTAATCCATCAGATCACGGTTTTAAATAGTGCTTAAAAATAACAAATTATAAAGTATTATATAATTAATGAAAGTAAAAACCGGTAGTTGGTTAATAAAATCAGGATGGTTTGGTTATGTTGTTGTAATATTTACAGAATGCAGACAGGCCACACTGATTACACAATGGTTTTCTGGCTTTACATATATATCTTCCGTGAAGGATGAGCCAGTGATGGGCTTTATGGATTATTTCCGGAGAAATGTTTTTTGTAAGTTGTTCCTCTGCCTGCATAGGTGTTCTCGCATTATGTGTAAGTCCGATTCTTTCTGATACCCTGAATACATGAGTGTCAACTGCCATTACCGGTTTATTGTAAAGGACCGAGGCAATTACATTGGCGGTTTTTCTGCCTACTCCGGGGAGTTTTTGAAGTAACAGAGGGTCAGAAGGGACTTTCCCGTCAAATTCATTTACAAGCATTTTAGACATTCCGGAAAGATGTTTCGCTTTGTTATTAGGGTAGGAACATGATTTGATAAATTCAAGTATGCCGGATTCACCGGCTTCCGACATTGAGTGGGCATCGGGGTACCTGGTCAGTAAGGCAGGAGTGATCATGTTAACTCTTTTATCTGTACATTGGGCTGAAAGGATTACAGACACAAGAAGTCCGAAAGGGTCCTGATATTCAAGTTCGGTAACCGGCATAGGATTATTTTCCATGAAATAATCAATCGTTAGTCTGTATCTTTCCTTCAGGTTCATTCATTTAAACATATAGTGCTGCTGTTAAGGTAATGATTTTATCTTTGTATATTAGCTGAAAATAAAAATATATTCCGGGAACTCATATTATTGAAATATTCCGGGGTATTAAAATAAATAACTTTATTGATCTGATGTTTTGGAAAAAATAATTATTACAACATCCGATTCGGTTTCGGGGATAGTGGTTGGTGGCAGATGGCAGGCAGTGGTAAAATTATTACCTGAAAAAAACGCTGTTATAATAACTGACAGTAATATAGCGGATATTTACGGATCTGATTTTCCCGACATTCCTGTTCTTAAGATAGAGCCTGGTGAAAAGAGCAAGCAATTGAAAATTATAGATTCACTTGCAAAAAAACTGTTAAAAGCCGGTATTGATCGTTCCGGTTTTATTCTGGGTATTGGAGGAGGAGTTGTTTGTGATATTGCAGGATTTCTTGCTTCTGTATATATGCGGGGTATCCGTGCAGGGTATGTTTCTACCAGTCTTCTTTCTCAGGTTGATGCCAGTACGGGAGGAAAGACCGGAGTCAACGTGGGTTCTGTCAAGAATGTCCTGGGAACTTTCAGGCAGCCGGAGTTTGTTATTTGTGATACAACAATGTTACGGACACTCCCGGAAGACGAATACTTATCAGGCATGGGAGAGCTTATTAAAACTGGTATTATTGGAGACCGGTCGATAATTGATATTCTGGAGAACAATACTGAATCTATAATGAGGAGAGAAAGAGAGCTGCTAACCTCACTTGTTTCGAAAGCTATTAGATACAAAGCTTCAGTTGTCGCAGAAGATGAGAAGGAAGCAGGACTCAGGCGGGTACTTAATTTCGGTCATACGTTCGGGCATGCCGTTGAGTTGTTCAGCGGGGTAAAACATGGTTATGCAGTGGCAGCAGGTATGAAAATGGCAACTTTATATTCATACAGGAAAGATTATATAAGCAGGCAGGATTGTGAGAGAATTAAGGATTTGCTGAAGAGGTACAATTTATCGGGAGATATTAATATTCCTCCGGAAAAAATGGAGAAAATGATTGTCCATGATAAGAAAAGGACGGGTACTGAAATGAATTTTGTTTTTATAAAAGGAATTGAAAAACCAGTAGTAGAAAAGATTCCTGTAAGAGAGCTTATGGGTTTTTACAAAGAATATTTAAAAGGTATAGTTGTAATATGAATTCATTTGGTGTTTTATTCAGAGTGTCGCTTTTTGGAGAGTCTCATGGTTCTGAGACAGGAGTTATAATAGATGGCTGCCCTCCGGGAATAGCACTTGATCCGGAAGATTTTATTCCTGATCTGACAAGACGTAAAAGCGGTGCCCGTGGTACTACTTCCCGTAAGGAATCTGATATGCCCGAATTTATAAGCGGACTGTATCAGGGATATACAACGGGATCACCTCTTGCCATTATTACCCGTAACAAGAATACGATCTCTTCTGATTATTCTCTTTTCGACAATATACCGCGACCAGGTCATGCAGATTTTGTAGCTAAAAAAAAATATTCAGGTTTTTCTGATATGAGAGGAAGCGGGCATTTTTCCGGAAGAATTACCTGGGGTATGGCTGTTGCAGGCGTTGTGGCAAAAAAGATATACGGTCAAAAAAATATAACTGCAAGATTATTATCAGCAGGTGGTTCTGAAGATATCGAAGATGCTATAAACAAAGCTATTGCTGATAACGATTCTGTGGGGGGAATAATTGAGTGTGTGGTTAAGGATCCTCCGGCAGGTCTTGGTGAGCCATTTTTTTATTCATTTGAATCAGCATTAAGCCATATTGTATTTTCAATACCTGCCGTAAAAGGTATTGAGTTTGGTTCCGGATTTGCCTCTGCATCAATGAGGGGGTCTGTTCATAATGATCCGTTCACTGATGCTAACGGAAAAACTGCAAGTAACCATGCAGGAGGAATTAACGGAGGAATAACCAACGGCAATGATATTGTTTTCAGGGTCGCTGTGAAACCCACTTCTTCTATAGGTAAAGAACAGTTTACCTATAATTTTCAGACAGAGGAAATGCAAAAGCTTAAAATACAGGGGCGGCATGATACCTGTATTGCACTCCGGATGCCGGTTATTATTGAAGCAGCAGTAGCTGTCACCATGGTTGATCTCTTGCTTATCGACAGGGGAATTTATGGAACAGATAAACGGGGAAAAACAGTTTCTTAGGATGCCGTTGACAAAGTAAAACAATTAACAGCAGACGGCAGGCCGGGAAAGCAAAAAATAGTATTTTATCATAGTCACATCAGCCACATAAATCAGGAGGAATTATTGTCAGTTTTATAGTATCCTATCCTTTGGTTTCTATGATCAGGGCTTCCTTGGTCGTACCGCTTATACGAAAGCGGTTATCAATTCTGTTACCAATAACCCAGGCTATTTTACCTGCTATTTCAAGTACCATCGTTTTTTCTTTTTCAGGCCTTGAGAGTTTCCTGTCGGTAAGATAATCGCTGAGTTTCTTTTTATTAATCATTCCCAAAGGATAGAAAAAATCACCAGGTTGCCAGGAACGGATTGTTATTGGATATGATACCATATTCGTATCTATAAAAGCCGTGCATGGATCCCCTGAAATACTGAATCCGGATTTAATGGACTCAATCCGGGCAGATATAACAAAAGGAATTGTTTTAAAATCAGCAATTGAATTTATTGTATATCTGGTATCGGTATGAGATATTGATTCAGTGATGATTATTGTGCCTCTGTGTTTAATAATCCTGTGTGTCTGTGTAAATAATTGTTTTCCGCTTTCTCCTGAAATAATATTTATCAGGTCATTTATATTGGAACCAGTCAGCCCGAAGGGGCGGAATAGTTCAAAAAGAATAGTCTCATTGGTAATATATTGATGCAGCAATTTAATATCAGCAATAATATTGTCATCAGATATATCAAATACTTCTTTCTTTATGTTTTCAATATAAGCAGATACAATTTCATGTGTTTTCCGTAATCTTGATGATGTTTCATTAAGGTTTTTTTCTGCTGAAGGATTGATTTCCTTAAAGACAGGAATAACAAGATGCCGTATTTTATTTCTGACATATTTTGTTTCACTGTTGGTAATATCTTCTCTGTAAGCTATTTTATTTCTTTTGCAATAATCATCTATCGTTTCCCTTTTAGCAAATAAAAGTGGTCTTATGATCCTGTTCTCTGAGGGATTCATTCCTGTAAGTCCGGCAATGCCTGTTCCTCTGACAAGGTTTATCAACAGAGTCTCAATATTGTCATTAAGATTATGTGCGACAGCTATATAATCGTATTTGTTTTCCTGTCTTATTTTTTCAAACCATTCATATCGTAATTCCCGGGCAGCCATTTGTATTGAAATCCTTTTTCTGGCAGCAAATTCCTTTGTTTTGAATTTTACACAGAAGAAAGGTATTTCTTTTGATAGTGCCATTTTTCTTACCAGTTCTTCATCCAGATCTGAATCTTTTCCACGGAGACCGAAATTGCAGTGAGCTATTCCTGTTTTGTATCCTGCCCTGAAGAAGAGATCGCTCATTACCATTGAATCAATGCCTCCGCTTACTGTCAGGAGAATTTTATCATCTTTTTGGACTGATAGTTCAGTATTGATATATTTCAGAAAATTATCAAGCATGAGAAGAGCTGTCCTTATTTATAATCCATAACAGAGGGCGGAACGGGTTCGAAATTGGCAGGTCTCAGTAAATGTTCCCCTGAGATACAAAGATAGTTGATGTTCGAATTCAATGGCAGATTAGGGAAGAAACCGATCCTTATCTGGAAAGTATTGAAAACCAGATTGTCATTTCTTATTCTTATGCCAGCTCCTAATGATGAGACTACATGTCCTTCTGTGATGTACTGGTTGGTGCCGAAAAGGAAACCTGCTCCTGCATAGGCAAAGAAAGCAAACCGGAAACCGTAAAAATTTGCCGGACTGAAAAACACAGATTCTATATTCAGAGATAATCTCTGGTTTCCTCTGATAGAATCATTGCTGAAACCACTGAAGCCATGTTCTTTATTAATAAATAAATACTCATCAGTATAACGGCCAAATCCTCTTGTATAATCAAGATTTACAAAATTCCTCATTCTGTAAGTACCCAGATAGTTGAGGTTTGAAAAGAAACTTGTCCTAAGCATCAATACGCCCTGCTCTGTCTTATTCCCGTTAAAAAAAGTTGATATACCGGCTGAGGAATAAAAATATCCTATTGGACTAACGGAATGACCGGAAGATAAATTGATTCCTGCATATATCCTTTCCTTGAATTCATTTATCTCTTTTCCGGCAGTCATATCAACCAGAAGTCCATAGGGGATATCCTCAGTAATTCCATAGCCATAAATCAGGTTTGTCTTATAATAACGCTGACGCGAAAATGAAAGAGAAGCAAGAAAGATCTTATACTGTTGGAGATTATAATATGAGTCCGGAAGAATATCAGGATGTGAATAGGCATTATTATTAGTATATCTCAGACCTATAATAAAACGTGTAACCGATTTCCGGTCAAGAAGGAAAGAGCGGGATAGCCAGTAGTCCTGGAAATTAATTTTTAAGGATTCAGCAACTTGCATAGTGTCGAGATCCTCTGAAGTGATAATTTGTTTTACTGATATTCCTCCGGCATATTTTGTTGCGGAACTAACAAGCTTCCGGTTTATATTGAATCCATAGGTTTTTTTACCAAGGCCATCATGCCAGAAAGTATTTAGGTCGACAAACGACTTTAACAGATTATTAATATTATAGCTTAATCCGATGCCCGGCGAATCGGGTAATTCCTGATCGTAAGGAAGATCAAGCCTGAATTCATGACCTATTCCCAATACATTTTTTTCAAAAACAGATAAAGACCCTTTGTCAATGGAACTGTAATTTAAGGAAGCACCCAGAGAATAGACATCTTTTGTAATAACATAAATATCAACATCTTTCTCTGAAACAGGAATTATGACTATTCTGGAATCGCTTATAAAGGGTAGCTCTCTGAGTATTCTTTCATTTTCACTAAGACTGATAGGGGAGATGCTGTCTCCTTCAGAGAAAAGCAGGTTTTTTTTGATGATGAATTCATTTGTATTGAGATGGGTCTTGTTTAGCAAATTCTCAAGTTTGTTGGGCCGTGGGTCAAAAGGATTGTTAATATCCGACCCGAAAACATTCAGGCGTACTATATCAATTTTTCTTATTCTTTTCCCGGAATAAGGGAGAAAATTTGTCTCACTCGATTCGCTTAGTTGTATTAAGGGATTGGATTTATTGGAGACAATAACATAATCATATAGTTTTCTTGTAAGCAAATACTTCGAGGCCCTTAATCTAAGTGAATCGTACAGGTTATCCCGGATGCCTGCGTGATTGATCACCGGAGCTCTGGGAGTGTTATATAAAGAGCCGTATATTTTTTCAGGAACAAAAATATTCCTTACTGTAATTGATCCGGTAGGATTTATATGCTGCAAAGGTTTTTTAACGGAAGCCTCCTGGCTGTAAGCTATTCCGTTAAGAGAGAAAATGGCCAGGAAAATCAACGGTACTGAGCCTTTTCCGTATTTTATTTTTATAAGCCACATCAGGTAGCATGAGCATTGTTTTCAAGAACGTCATCAGAATTAAACTGGAATCCCAAGCGTTTGCCGGTTATCAGTTTTGAATGTTGTATTTTAGCTTCAGCCTGGCCGACAGTCGCAATCTTCACTGTGTCATAGGGAGGGACAAGAAGGTCAAATTCCAGGGCATACAGGATGGCAGTTTCTATAATAAGTTGTAATGACTCCCTTTTTATTTCTTCATTGCCGAAGTTTGTGAAAAGCATTCCCATTTGTCTCTTTCCTTCAACAAAATACTGGTTTTCATGATTGATAAAGATTCTTGCTATCAGATATCCCAGGTCGTCCAGACGGGAATACTTAAAGGAATCAAAAAGGAAATTGTAGATATTAATGATGCCTGAATAGGCATTGTATTTGTTCTTTTGTATGTAGGCTGTTTTCCAGGCGGGATGTTCCCTGTCAAATTGAAAAATATTGGAATGCATACTAAAGAACAATATGTCCCCGGCCACTTTCATCTGGGCATCAAAGCTGCTTCGGTCAGTATATTCCAATTTGATTCGGGGATCAATTCCTGTAAGGCTCGAATTGATATCTTTGGCCAGGTTTTTCAGTATATCTTTAGCTATAAGGAAGGTATTTAAGGTATTATCGTAGACTTTTTCTTTCAGAACGGATTTCTCATTTAGTGTTGAGATGATCATTTGTTTTTTTTCGTTCGGATCGGGCATAATTAATTTATTTGGGTAGAAATATGGCACCTAATTTAATAATAATTCACAAATAATCCAGAATGACCTTCTTTGTTCAATTTGTCTATTATGTTAATATGATCTGGCAAAAAGAACGCGTCTTTTTGAAGGTTTACCTGAATAGACACACTTGCCTTCTTCTTCTTTACTGTCAATAGGGATACAGCTGATAGTTGCTTTGGTCTCCTGTTTGATTTTTTCTTCAGTTTCTACGGTACCATCCCAGTGAGCCATTATAAACCCACCCCGGTTTTCAATAATATCTGTAAATTCTTCCCAGTTGTCTACGTACCATGTGTTATCATTTCTGAATTTCAGTGCTTTATTATAAATATTTGTCTGAATATCATCAAGGAGTTGTATGACATGTGTTATTACATTCTGTAGAGGGATTGTTTCTTTGGAAAGAGTATCTCTGCGAGCTATTTCGACTGTCTTATTCTGCAGATCGCGGGGGCCAATAGCTAATCTGACAGGTACACCCTTGAACTCATAGTCAGTGAATTTCCATCCAGGCGTGTTGTTTTCCCGGTCGTCATATCGGACAGAAATGCCTTTGGATATGAGATCATCCTTGATTTTCACTGCCACTTCTGATATTTCAGAAGCTTGTTGGGCATTTTTGGAAATAGGGATTATAACAACCTGGACCGGAGCTAGTTTGGGAGGTAATATTAGTCCGTTATTATCCGAATGAGCCATAATAAGAGCACCTATCATCCTTGTAGACACACCCCAGGAAGTTGCCCATACATAATCAAGTTTTCCGTTTTTGTCTGTGAACTGCACATCAAAAGCTTTGGCGAAATTTTGTCCGAGGAAATGGCTTGTTCCAGCCTGAAGGGATTTCCCATCCTGCATCAGAGCTTCAATGGAGTAGGTGTTGATTGCACCGGCAAATCGTTCGTTTTCTGATTTATATCCTTTTATAACCGGGAGTGCCATGTAATTCTCAGCAAAATCAGAATATATATCGATCATCTTTTCTGTTTCCTGAATGGCTTCTTCTCTGGAGGCATGAGCCGTATGCCCTTCCTGCCACAGGAATTCTGATGTTCTGAGAAACAATCTGGTCCTCATTTCCCATCTTACAACATTTGCCCATTGATTAATTAGTATGGGTAAATCCCTGTATGATTGAATCCAGTTCTTATATGAGTTCCAGATAATAGTCTCGGAGGTCGGACGGACAATTAATTCTTCCTCCAGTTTTGCTTCGGGATCAACCACTACTCCATCCCCTTTTTCATCTTTCCTGAGACGGTAGTGAGTTACAACAGCACATTCTTTGGCAAATCCTTCAACATGTTTTGCTTCTTTGCTTAAAAAAGATTTTGGTATGAAAATCGGGAAATATGCGTTGACATGACCTGTTGCCTTAAACATCTTATCCAGTTGAGCCTGCATCTTTTCCCAAATAGCATAGCCGTAAGGTTTAATGACCATACATCCTCTTACTACCGAATTTTCAGCCAGATCTGCCTTTGTAACCAGATCATTATACCACTGAGCATAATTCTCATCCTTGTTTGTTAAAAGCTTCGCCATATTGTAGATACACTAATTGATTCAGATAAACAAAAAATTGCAGGCGTAAAAATAGATAAAAAGTTACATTATAAAAAAGTACGCTTGGCTATACTCTTTTTTTTATTATTTTTGATTTGTATGTTATGACTTGTATAGATGGGCAGAAGACATCTGTCTCAGATTGAATCCTGTTTGAATCAGACCTTCAGTGCCCATAGGGTTGAAAACCCGTATGATATGACAAATTTCTCCATACGGAAGAAACAGGAATTGTTTAAAGGGTTCTGCGGTTGATTAAAAAGAACCTGGTTGTTTGTTAAATTTAGACGTTTTATTATTGTTTGGTACAATATTTGTTTTCTATTTAATTGGATAAATAAAACAGGAAAGAAAAAATGAAAGCAATTAATTACATATCAATCTTAGCTATTCTGGCAACAGTTTCATGTACTTCAGCCCTTTATACAGGAGTTGAGTATGATGATCTTTATTACCAGGCTTCAGATCAGCCGGTTGTGGTAACCCGGCAGACAGTTGACCGGCAGATAGAAGAACGCGATCTGAAATCAGCGGAGTATTATGATAATATTTATGCTTCAGATACCCTAATGTCAGACGAATACTATGACGCTCTTGATTATGAAGAGGTTATGGATAACAAGGGTGCAGGGACAATAATTAACAATAATTATTATTATGATGATTATTCATACGCCGGAAGACTTAACAGGTTTTACGGGAATTATTTCTACCCTTACTGGAGAGATCCTTTCTATTATTCATCTTCGATGTGGTATCCCTCAATGAGTCTTAGTTTCGGATATCATTATAGTTCATATTATAATCCGTTTTATTACGATCCCTTCTATTCTGATTACTATTACGGAGGTTATTACGGAAGTTATCTCGGATATTACAGCCCTTATTCATATTATCCTTACAGTTATTCCCCGTATTATTACGGTGGATTGGGGTACTATCCCAGAGCCTATTATTCAGATAGCAATATAGAATATGGACGAAGAGAAAGACAAAGTAACTACTCTTCAGTATATAATACCAGGCTGACACCGACTTCTGCAAGTTCAGCAGCCAGAAGAGAGAGTTATGATACTAAAGGTACTTCTGCCGGAGTGCCGCAGAATAGCACAGGCGATATCCGCCAAAGTAATGTTTCGACCCAGGATAACAGGCAGAGTACACGTAATGCCGAGGTCAGAACTACAGAAAGACGGGATGTTGTAAGGACCACTGTACCGGCTACCCAGAGAAGTAATACAGAAACAAACAGAAATACATCTGTTGAAAGACCTGAATACAACAGTGTTAATAGAAATTATACTCCGAGTTATACTAATCCAAGAGTTAGTACAAGGCCTTCATATAATAACACAAGAATAAATACCAATACAAGGACAAATTCTGGTACCAGTCCTGATAGTTATGTTCCTGCCAGGACAAATACCAATACCAATACTAATACTAATACTAATACTAATACTAATACCGGAAGAGGATCCATATCAGCAACGCAAAGCAGATCATCTTCAGTTAACAGGAATTCATCTGGTACCTATTCGCTTCCTTCAAGGCAGAGTATACAGCGTTCTTCAGGTTTCTCTTCAGGATCAGGGAGTTCAGTCAGATCATCAACTTCATCATCAGGAAGAGGCTCATTTTCCGGCAGTAGCTATAGTTCCGGCTATTCAAGGAGCTCATCATCAGGTTCCTCCAGCTCTTCTTCCGGCTCATCAGGATCGTCAGGAAGATCTTCTTCCGGAGGCAGGAGGTAATATTTATGATATAACTTACTGAAAATTTAGCAGTTCATTCTTTATCAGAGTGGTGGTCTGCCTTTAACCAAAATAATAAAATCATGAAAAAAATAATGCTGATATTATCACTGATGCTCTCAGTATATTCTTTGAATTTTGCCCAGACTGTTGATGATGCTCTAAGATATTCGCAGATATTCTATTCAGGATCTTCCAGATTTACATCAATGGGAGGAGCCTTTACAGCACTGGGGGGCGATTTGTCAACACTATCACAAAATCCGGCAGGAATTGGAGTGTTCCGCTCATCAGAAATAACAATGACGCCCCAGTTGTTCCATATTAACACAAGGGCAAGTTTCAAATACGACAGTTCAGATGATTACTTGTATGATTTTAATCTGGCCCAGGCGGGATTTGTAATGAATCTGATAAGAAATAATTCAGAAACCGGATTGATCAATCTGAATTTGGGATACTCTTTTAATAAAACAAATAACTTCAACCAGACAGCTATTATAAATGGAGTGGGAGACAGAAGTTCTCTTGCTGATTACTGGGCTGAGTACAATAACGGATATACCGTTGATGAAATGTCCTCCGATGCTTATCTGGGATGGACTGGTTATGTAATTGATTCAATATCCGGTTATAATGACCAATGGGGAACTGTATTCTCAGGATATGGAGAAGAAACTTCTGTATACGGACAAACCATTACAAGGTATGTTGACTATTCCGGATCAACAGGGGAACATGCTATATCCATTGGTGGTAATTATTCAAACAAATTGTTTTTTGGAGCTGCCCTGGGGATCAGCCGTCTCAGGTTTACCAGTCATTATGAACATCTGGAAACCACTGATGAGGAATTGCCTTCAAGATATTCCGACCTTTCAGGGTTCAGTGATTTTCGTTATACTTTTGATTATGATAATACCGGTACCGGATTTACTTTTAAACTGGGGACAATATACAAACCGATTGAAGCATTAAGAATAGGATTTGCGTTTCATTCCCCTACAATTTTCCGTATTCATGAAGAAGCATATGATAATCTGACAGCTCATTTTGATGAAGGAGGGCTTCAGGAAGCTTCAAATAATATCCTGGGTTTTGATTATGCATTGACAACTCCTTTCAGGGTAATGATCGGTGCCGCCATTCAGATAAAAAAGCTGGCACTTGTAAGTGCTGAATATGAATTTGCTGATTACCGCGCTGCCCGTTTCTCTACTGTAGGTAACGACAGTTATGACTATAGCCTGAAAAACCAGCAGATAAAAAACAGTCTTAAATCATCAAATAATCTTCGACTCGGAGCTGAACTCAGACTGAACAAGATATATCTCCGGGGAGGATACAGTCTTTACGGAAGAGCTTTGCAAAGCGAGGATATTAACAGAGAACTTCAATATAATTCACTTTCCTGTGGTATAGGTTTCAGAGAGCAGAATATTAATATAGATCTGGGATATACCAATATTTACAATCCGTTGAATTATATTCTGTATGACACTTATAGTGAAACTGCCATATCTGATATGTGGGTTTCAAGAAATATTTTCAGTGTTACTTTTGGATATAAATTCGGATACTGATTACTTTGAATGACTTCCTTTGAGGTGGGTTATGCTATATGGGTGCCCACCTTTTTTATTTATTAGAAAATTGATTTCATAAGTACCTTTTACAGGTATTTTACAGTCTCAGGGCCGGCGTTGAAAATAAGGTCCACGATACTCAAACGGTTAGGATGACAATCTTTAACATCAAAAACCTGAGGATAGGGCTTAGTCCTGTATTTTGATGGTAATTTTGGATTAATATTATAGCGAAAGTCGTTGTCAGTGTTTCCCGTTTTTATAAACTCAGTAGTATAAGTAAGTGTTGTATTGCTTTTTAATATTGTAAGAATTTCTCTGATAAGATCCATGTTAAGATCCAGAAGAAAATCATATTTATTAAGGATTATTTTTTCAAACTTTTCTGAATAATACAGGTAAAAAGGAGATGAGCGGTAGGATGATGCAAGAGCTCCTACATGAACCTGTTGCCATCTTTTTGTGTAATCAATTCTGATATCTTTTATAAGGGTTTTATGACGACTTCCTGCCAATACCGGCACCGTCAGCATCTGAGGTCCTCCGGCAGAAAGGATATAGCACCGGTTACGATAGCTTTGTTTAAGGTAATTTTCTTCTCTTTCCAATAAGGCGATTTCATAATGTAAAAGTCTGGCAAAGTATTCTGCAGGAGGTAGATAAGCTGTAGAAAAATACGCTGTTTGCGGCATTTGGAGATAATCTTGATTACAATAAATAATTTTCAAAAATATGGTTTATATATCGTATGGAGCTAACTTAATTTATATCAAATTATATTTTTGTTTCGTTATTCCTCATACCTTGCCGTTCTGAATACTTTACCAGACCAAAGATATATATCTGAAGTAAGTTTTTCAGGCAATAATTCTTTTTATTATACAGGTAATTATTACAATTAAATTGAAAATTCCATAAGGTGTTTATTGAGGAAAGACAAAAAAAAATTGTATTTTTCGGCTTATACTTCCATGAGCCCCTAGGGGTTCATACGACAATTAAAAATAAAAAAATTAACGTATGAAAAGGAGAGACTTTCTTAAAAAATCAGCAGGTGCGGGACTGGCAGCGGGTGCTGCTTTCAGCCTGGGAGGATATGATAAGGTATGGCCGGCAGAGATGGCAAATGCCGAATATGATATGGTAGCTATTATGGGAGGTTCTCCAGAAGCCATGTTTGATCTGGGAATCCAGGAATTTGGAGGAATGGGTACATTCATTCAGAAAGGACAGAAAGTCCTTGTTAAACCCAATATCGGATGGGATGTTGTACCTGAGTACGCAGCCTGTACTAACCCTGCCCTTGTGACACGGGTCATCGAACATGTGTTCAGGGCCGGAGCTAAAGAGGTTTATGTCTTTGATAACTCAGTCGATCATGGTCCAAGTTGTTACAGGACATCCGGTATTGAAAGTGCTGCAAAGAAAGCCGGGGCGAAGGTTGTTCCGGCTCATTCAGAACGCTATTATCAGGAAGTTGATATACCGGGAGCATTGGTATTGAAGAAAGTAAAGGTTCATGAAGTGCTTCTTGATACAGATGTCTTTATTAATGTCCCTATTCTTAAAGATCATGATACCACCAGAATGACCGGATGTCTCAAGAATATGATGGGTGTTATATGGGACAGGAGATGGTGGCATTCTAATAATCTTGATCAGTGTATCGCTGACTACGGTCTTTTTGAGAAAAAACCCGTTTTACATATTCTGGATTGTTATAATGTAATGTTTCGTAACGGTCCAAGAGGAGTGTCACGTCAGGATATCGTCCAAATGAAATCGCAGATAATAGCCAGAGACTGGGTGGCAGCCGATACCGCAGCAACAAAATTACTGGGAGTAGAACTTGAGAAGATAGAACATATACCGCTTGCTGCTAAAATGGGACTTGGCACAACAAATATTGAGTCACTGAATATTAAAAGGATACAAATGTAATTTTTAATGAAAAAAAGTTTCCTCAGACAATTCCGTATACTGTTTTCAACTCTGATTTTTATTTGTTTTTTCTTAATTTTTGTTGATTTACAGAATATTATACCAGAGAAATATATTACAGCTCTGCTGAGTCTTCAATTTGTGCCATCCATTCTGGAATATATTAGTCTTAAAACTGTGTTATCAGCTGGCTTTGCTGTTGTTATTGTTCTTACTCTTATTACGGGCAGAACATATTGTTCCTTTTTATGTCCTCTTGGTATAGGTCAGGACATATTCAGCAGGATTGGAGGGAGAATCAGAAAGAAATTCAGAAGATACGGATATAAAAAACCTTTTACTGTACTGAGATATTCACTTCTTGGAATAACATTGCTTGTCTCGGTGATCTGGGGTATCTATATGTTAACCCTTCTGGATCCTTATAGTATTTTTGGCAGGTTCATGACTTTCTTCGCAAAACCTGTTGTTGTGATAATAAATAATTTTCTTGCCGCTATTCTTTACAGATTTGATATTTACAGCCTGCATCATTTCCCTTTGACAGCATACCACCTGCAGGTATATGCTATACCTGCAGCTTTTTTTCTCTTAATAGGAATTCTTTCACTTACGAAAGGTCGTCTTTATTGTAATACAGTTTGTCCGGTAGGTACTTTTCTCGGATTTCTTTCAAAATTTTCACTTTTAAGAATCAGATTCGATGAGAACAAGTGTACCAAATGTGGGCGATGTGCAGTAGGTTGTAAATCATCATGTATTGATTTTCTTAACTATCATGTTGATGTGTCCCGCTGTGTTGATTGCTTCAATTGTATTGAAATATGTCCCGATAATGCATTATCATACGGTATTGTGCATATTAGGGAAAAGAATACAGAAACAGATGAGGGCAAAAGGAAGTTTATAGCTGGTTCACTTGCAATGTTACTGGGTTTTCCGGCTTCATTGAAGAGTCAGGACCGCAATGTTCCTGTTCCCGGGAAAGGATCAACAGTAAAAGAAAACAAGACATCTCCTGTCTGCCCGCCGGGAGCCGGGTCAATAGCAGATTTGCAGAAAAACTGTATAGCATGTTCACTTTGCATAACTGTTTGTCCTACAAATGTATTGCAGCCAGCCTGGCTGGAATATGGAGTGGCTGGTATGATGCAGCCTGTAATGAATTACCACAAAGGATTCTGTAACTACAATTGTAACAGATGTACCGAAGTTTGTCCGACTAATGCCCTTCGTCCACTTGTCCTTGAGGCAAAAAGACTGACGCAGTTGGGGAAAGTAAATTTTATTAAGGATAATTGTATTGTAAAAACTGAAAAAACAGCTTGCGGTGCCTGTGCAGAAGCTTGTCCCACCAAGGCAGTTTATATGGTCCCCTACGAAGGTAACCTGAGAATTCCTGAAACAAACACCGAAATTTGTATTGGATGCGGACAATGTGAATACGCATGTCCAGTTACTCCTTTTAAAGCTATTTTTGTTGATGGGAATCCTGTTCATCAGGTGGCAAAAAAACCAATGGATGATGAGGCTGACATTGAGATACCTACTGAATTTCCTTTCTGATTATCTGCGATAAGAGAAAATGCTTAATAAACTAAAAACAGTGAATTGTTTTCAGGATTTATAGAATAATGTTTTGTCAATTTTACCTGAACGAAAAGGATGAAATTATCATATATAGAACATATTGGTATAGCAGTAAAAGATTTGCCCTCATCGGTTGAAATGTATGAAAAAATTTTTGGGCTTAAATGTTATAAAACAGAAGAAATAGCTTCACAAAAAGTAATAATGGCATTTTTCAGAATTGGTACAACCAGGATTGAGTTACTTGCATCCACAGATCCGGACAGTTCTTTGGCAAAATTTATTGAAAAAAAAGGGGAGGGGGTCCATCATATAGCTTTTGCAGTTAATGAGCTGGAAAAACAACTTGACGATGCCAGAGCACAAGGGATCAGACTGGTAAATGAGAAACCTGAAAAAGGGGCGGAGGGAATGGATATAGCTTTCATTCATCCACGTTCTGCTTCCGGAGTTCTCATTGAGTTATGCGAAGACAAATCAATTAATTGCTAAGGTTTTTTCTCCAATGAAAATGCCTTTTGACAAAAAAGTGTTGATGATATTCAGATATTTATAAAAAACTTAATTAATAATAAATATGGAGTGTTACAAGTGTCAGTTATGTGGTTATATATATGAACCCGAGAAAGGTGATCCGGAAAATGGTATAGAACCGGGAACAGCTTTTGATGATCTTCCTGATGATTACGAATGTCCTCTCTGTTCTGCCGGAAAGGAAGAGTTTGTTCTCTGTGATTAATGATATACCAGATGACTGATTTATTTATTCCTTAAGAGGAATATTGTCGAGGATATCGAGAAGAAGGTCCCAGAACATCCGGGTTGTCTCTATATTCAGTTTTTCTTCCGGTGTATGTGCTCCACGGATAGTAGGACCTATAGAGATCATATCTAAACCTTTGAATTTTTGATAGATCAGACCACATTCCAGTCCGGCATGAATAGCTCTGATATCAGGTTTCTTGCCAAAAAGTTTTTCATAAGAGCTTTGTGTTATTTTAAGTATCCCGGAATTAATATTTGGTCTCCATCCCGGATAACCTTCAGAATGAGTAACCATTGCACCAGCAAGGCTAAGACATGATTCGACCATGGCTGCTACATCATATTTTGAGGATTCAATAGAACTTCGCTGTGATGTCACTATCTCTATGGTATTATCTTTTTTAAATTTCACAGATGCAAGATTAGTTGATGTTTCAACCAGATCATCCATTTCCTTCGACCAGGCTAATGCTCCGTGCGGACAGGCAGTAATACTGTTGAGGAGACGTTTTTGACGATCTCCGTCCATGACGTGTGAAGGCAGATCGACTTCTTTTACAAATATTTTTAACCCTTTTTCGATTTCACCGAATTCTTCAAGTATGATAGAATGAAAACTATCAATCCAGTTTTTAACCTGTTCTGAATATGACTTTTCAACTACTATTGTAGCAAAGGCTTCTCTTGGAATGGCATTTCTGAGGTTCCCGCCGTCGAATCTGCTAATTGAAATATTGTAGTTATTTGAAAGATTCCAGAGAAACCTGTTCATGATCTTAACCGAATTGCCATAACCCTTGTGTATTTCGTCACCTGAATGTCCTCCGTGAAGTCCTGTTAATGATAATTCCAGTGCCACACTGTCTTTTTTAACCGGCACTGTATCATATTTCATTATACCCACCGTATCAATACCTCCGGCACATCCAATATAAAGAATTCCTTCATCTTCAGAGTCAAGATTGATAAGTATTTTGCCGGAAAAAAAATCTGATTGCAGATTTGCCGCTCCTGTCATTCCTGATTCTTCGTCGACAGTGAAGAGACATTCAACAAGACCTGTTTTAAGGTCCTTATCTGTGAGAATAGCCATTTGAGCGGCAATACCTATACCATCATCAGCACCAAGTGTTGTTTCCTTTGCTTTAACCCAGTTCCCCTCCACAATGGGAATAATGGGATCCTTTGACCAGTCGTGAGGATAATCGGCATTTTTCGCGCCTACCATATCCATATGACTTTGTAGTACAACACCTTTCCTGTTTTCCCATCCCGGTGATGCAGGGCGTGTTATCAGGACATTGCCAATGGTATCCCTTTTTGCATCAAGATTGTTCTTTTGAGCAAATTGCAAAAGATGCTCTCTTATTTGTTCTTCATTTTTGGATAAACGGGGTATCTTACATATTTCCTCAAAATATAACCAGACCCGTTCTGGATTTAAGCCGGATAATACACTCATGATACAGACATTTGAATTTCAATCAATTTATAAAGGTATAAATTTTTGTGATGTTGAAACTGATTTTAGTCATGTAAGAAGCTGATCAGTTTATACGGCTCAGGGGGAGAAGTCGGGAAAGCTGAAGACAGGTAAGATGTATTTATCAACCCAGTTTCATTTTTTCTATCTCTTCGATATTTCTTTCGTTAGTTATCGCTTTGGCTTCCGCTGTATACAGGAAGTCGATAAGATCCTGGTATCTGTCTATTATTTTTCCCCGTACTATCTTCATTGTTGAATTCATCAGGCCATTTTCTTCAGAAAAACCTTCTTCAAGGATAGCTGTTGCGACCGGAAGCCAGCGTTGTGGAAACATTTTACCATATTTGCCGTTTGTACGGTATTCGTTCACTTCACTTTCAATGAGATAAAGGACAGCCCTTTTACCTTCCTCAGATGAGGCCGTCATATTCTTATCTTCCAGGTAAGTCTTAAGAGCATGCTGATTAGGGACAATCAGGCATACAGTATAAGGTTTTTGATTATTGAAAAGCATGCATTGTTCGATGTATTTTGATTGTTCCATCATGGCTTCTTCTATGCCTTCAGGACTGAATTTTTCACCGTCATCGGCAATAAGGAGGCTTTTAAACCTGCCAAGAACATATAAAAAGCCATCTTCTGTCATGTATCCCATGTCTCCTGTATGGAGCCATCCATCTATGATTGTATCTTTAGTTGCAGCATCATTTTTCCAGTAACCATACATTACATTTCCACCCTTGATAATTATCTCACCCTTTTCTCCAACAGGCATCTCATTACCTTCCTCATCGCATATTTTAAGATCCATGTTATTGACCAGAGCTCCAGATGACCCGAGACGATGCTTTGAAGGACCGTTTGAGGAAATTACAGGTGAGGCTTCACTCAAACCATAACCCTGGTACATGGGAATTCCCAGAGCATAAAAGAATCTTTGCAGTTCAATATCCAGAAGAGCTCCTCCTCCTATGAAGTAATCCAGTTCACCTCCATAAGCTTCACGTATTTTGCTGAATATTATTTTATCATAAAGTCTTAAAAGAGGCTTTTTTAATTTTTGCAGTCCTTGTCCCTTGTTCCAGCCTTCTTTATTATATGAATAGGATATCTTAAGTGCATGATTGAACAGTATTTCAGTAAGTCTGCCCTTTTCCTTTATACCTTTTTCAATATTCTTCCTGAAATTTTTTGCAATAGCAGGGACACTCATCATCAGATTAGGTTTGATTTCCTTAAGACATACAGGAAGGTTTCTCAATGTTTCCAAAGGGGTTTTGCCTGTTTTGACCGAAGCAATACTTGCTCCTTTACCCATGAAGGCAAATACTCCGCAGGTATGTCCGAAAGAGTGATCCCATGGCAGTATGAGAAGTGTCTTGTAGAAAGGAGGAATATCTATCAGACTATAAGACTGGTACACATTTGTTATATAGTTGCCGTGTGTCAGAATAATCCCTTTCGGATCAGCTGTTGTACCGGAAGTGTAGCAGATATTTGCAAAATCATCAGGAGTGATACTCTTATACAGGTTCACGAACTTTTCCATATTTCCCGGAGACTCCAGGCATTCTCTTCCAAGTTTCCTTACCTCATTAAAATGGATCTCATTTTCTCCGTATTCTTCCTGTGTATCAAAATGAATAATCTTTTCAAGTGTTTTAAATTTACCTGAAATATCTTTCAGTTTTTTGTGCTGGATTGATGAGATAAGTATCATTCTTGACTCTGAATGATTGAGACGGAATAAAATCTCTTCGGGATTTAATTTTGCTGACAGAGGGACATTCATTGCTCCTGTATACAGTATCCCCAGTTCCCCTATTACCCAATTATTGCGTCCTTCTGACAATATACTCAATCTGTCACCTTTTTTTATTCCTAAAGCAATAAGACCGGCGGCAAATTCATAAACCTGTTTTTTCGTTTCTCCATAGGTCGTCCCTTCATATTTTTCGGCAGGTTTTTCCCATAAATATATATTACTGCTGAATTGTTCAACGCTTTCTTCAAAAAACTGAATTATAGATTTCATACGATTATTTAATTATTATTTTATTGGTCTAATGCAACTTATATGAATCAAACGATTATTCACCTTTGTGAATGGCTGCTCTTGAAAGTTTTCATTGAATTATCGTTTTTTATGACAATTATTAAAAGCCTAATATACAAAATCTATAATATTTAAGGATATCACCTTGTTTATTATCATTTGGATTGAGAATCAATAATATCTATCTTTGTTTATATGCCGGAAATATATTAGGCAGGACCATTAATCACTTTATTCTTGAATTTATGAGGTATTTTACAGCGATTATTTTAGCAGTATTATTGTTATCACTTCCTTCCTGTAAATATTTTAAAGAAAAGAAACTTTTTAACAAGAAGGATGATGTTATGGCAGAATGGCTGGCAAAACAGGATAGTGTACGGGTTGCTGATTCTATCAGACAGGTTCAGGAACAATTACTGGCACTTGAGGCTGCCCGTCTCGATTCAATACGTGTTGCAGAGGAGGCACGTGAAGCTTTGGCTACTCAGTACAATATTATTGTTGGTAGTTTTATAACTCCCGAATATGCTATAGCATGGGCAGAAGAATTTCGCAACCGTGGGTATGATGCAAAAATCATCAGACCGGAAAACACACGTTTTGAACTTGTATCTGCTGAATCACATCCAAGTCTTGGCAGGGCCGTAGCACGACTTGAACAGTTCCGTGATACAGTGCTGATGGATGCCTGGATTTACAAAAAGAGGTGACCAAATAGTTTCAGCGGAAGATAGTTTCTCTGCGGTCCGGACCTACAGAAATCAGAGTTATTGGTATACCAGTTTGATCTTCAATAAATTTAATGTACTCTCGAAGATTTTTAGGTAGCTTGTTGTAATCATTTATTTCAGAAATATCTTGACTCCATCCGTCCAGTTCTGTATAAATAGGTTCAACAGCCTCGTTAGTACAGGGTATTTCGTTGGTTTCTTTTCCCCGGTGAAGGTATGAAGTACATACTTTGATTTTTTTTAAGCCCGACATGACATCGCTTTTCATCATGAACAGCTGTGTGACACCGTTTATCATGACGGAGTATTTCAGGGCAGGGATATCCAGCCATCCACATCTGCGTGGACGTCCGGTAGTTGATCCAAATTCGCGGCCTACATTTCTCAGAATGTTACCTGTTTCATCGTGAAGTTCGGTCGGGAAAGGGCCACTGCCTACTCTTGTGCAATATGCTTTGAATATTCCGAAAACCTCACCTGTAAGGTTAGGAGAAATGCCGAGGCCGGTACAGGCACCCGCACTTATGGTGTTTGATGAGGTGACAAAGGGATAAGAGCCAAAGTCAATATCCAGCATTGTGCCCTGTGCACCTTCAGCCAGTAGTTTCTTACCCTGTGACAGTAAATCATTAATAAGATACTCGGTGCTTGTTATTCTGAATTTTTTGAGCATCTCAACTCCTTCAAACCAGCCATTTTCATATTCTTTAAGATCAAACTGGTAATCATAATTTTTAAGCAGAAGAAAATGTTCTTTCAGATGTGTATTGTACATTTCACGGAAATCATCACAGAGAATATCTCCGACACGCATCCCTTTTCTGGCTACCTTGTCGGTATAGGCAGGTCCGATACCCTTAAGAGTGGATCCAATTTTAGTGTTTCCCATACTGTATTCATAGGCAGCATCAAGAATGCGATGACTTGGAAGAATAAGGTTAGCCTTAGCAGAAATGATAAGCCTTTTAACCAGTTCTTCAACGGGAGCCCCAAGATTTTCAATTTCCTTTTTGAATACTGAAGGATCTAATACAACACCATTGCCAATAATATTTATTTTATCTTCATGAAATATACCTGAAGGGATTAGATGAAGGACATGTTTTACATTATTGAATTCCAATGAATGTCCTGCGTTTGGCCCTCCCTGAAAACGGGCAATTACATCATATCGGGGGCTAATTGCATCAACAACTTTCCCTTTTCCTTCATCTCCCCACTGGAGTCCTAATAATACATCAATTTTTTCTTTCGGCATAGTTATTCAAAGTGCAATAGTGTGTAAAATAAAAGATTAATTATTAAAAATTTATTGTAAAATCTAGCCAGGGAATACCTATCACAATAGATTTGGCAATATCTTTATTGTTGATGAAGGCAAGATCGATAGATGTTTTTTCACCCAGAAATCTTACGCCATAAGAGTATACGCCGAATAAATCTGTTCCGTCTTCTTCTCCTCCTGAAACAGGGGCTAACCAGTTTTCACTTACTAGTGCTATTCTTCTGGATACTCTGGTCATGCCACTTATTGTAAACAATGGTTTAGAGGTTAATTCGCCTTCAGCCCATCCCCATCCGATAGCAGCAGTAAGATTATTATTTGTATTCCCGTATGTAATAAATCCATTGATAGTTGCCAGCCCTCCAAAATCATCTATTGTTCTTAAGGTATTTGCATATAACACATTAGCGCCTGCATAAAAGTTTTCGGCAACCTTGAAAGAAGCTTTGGGGTTAATATAAAAGGCAAAGGGTCCTTCTCCCTGTGCCATGATTGAGATTATCTCAAATCCTCCTGAAACACTGAAATTGTTTGTGAAAGCATATGCTCCGGAATTGACGAATATCCAGGTGTTCTGATAATAGCCTGTATTCTTTTTCAAGGGTATGGCCGAAGAGCCTAACAGGTATTTTGTAGGATTAGGATTGGCAAACCATATACTTACGGATTTCATATCTGCCTGGGAAACCGCAGTCATCGATTTGATGTTT
>DAINPM010000023.1:0-25777 GCA_036743455.1 Bacteroidales bacterium
ATCAAATACTTGCGATTTTAAATCAAGAATCTAAATTATTAATCGGATAACAGTGTTATGTTTATAACAAGCTTGGATATGGATTTCTTGAAAAAGTATATCAGAATGCGTTACTGATAGAATTAAAGAAATCTGGTTTCAGCTGTGAAAGCCAGAAACCAATTAAAGTCTATTACGAAGATTTTCTTGTTGGTGATTATTATGCTGATATTATTGTTGATGGATGTGTAATACTTGAACTTAAAGCGGCAGAGTCATTATGCGAGGAACATGAATTTCAGTTAATCAACTATCTGAAGGCAACGGAAATAGAAATAGGCCTCCTGCTTAATTTTGGAAAGAAACCTGAATTTAAAAGAAAGATATTTACAAACGATAAGAAAAAAATAGAACACGGATAACATAGATTAAACGGATGACCACAGATCAAATCAGTGAAAATCCGTCAAATCCGTGTCATCAGTGTTCTAAAAGAATCTATAATGAATATACGATTATTCAAACCCTCGTTAGGTGAGGAAGAATTGCAGTCCATCAAAGAAGCTTTCGATCGCTCATGGGTGGGATTGGGGCCGAAAGTAACAGAATTCGAAGAAGAATGGAGAAAACTTATCGGTTGCGCCTTGGCAGTGGGTGTAAATTCAGCCACCGCGGCATTGCACCTTGCCCTCGCATGTTTCAGATTTCCGGAGGGTAAAAGGGTATTGGTACCTTCGCTGACATTTGCCTCAACAGCAACCGCTGTCCTTTACAATCGTTTGATTCCCGTGTTTGTTGATTCCGATCCGCTAACACTTGGAATGAAACTTGAAGATCTAGAGCGAAAATATGACAAAGACTGTGTGGCTGTAATACCCGTACATTACGCTGGTCACCCGGTCCCGATGGATAGACTTGTTCCCTGGGCCAGATCGAAGGGAATGAAGATAATTGAAGATTGTGCACACACAGCCGGTGGAATCTATAAAGGTAAAGCTTTAGGCACCTGGGGTGACATCGGATGTTTCAGTTTTGAAGAAAAGAAATGCATGACAACGGGTGATGGGGGGATGATGGTTACGGATGATCCGGAGCTTTTCCGGGATGTGAAAGCGATGCGATGGGTTGGTATCGACAAGGATAACTGGAAGACAGCGCAACAATATGTAGCAGCCAATCATGATGCCATGCACTGGTTTTATGAGCTTAACGTGCTGGGGTATAAATATAATATGAATGATCTTGCTGCATCGATCGGACTGGTACAGCTAAAGAAACTCCCGGGGTTCAGCCTGAGACGATCTGAAATCATCAGAAAATATCTAGATGGTCTTGCCGGGATCAATGGTATCAGCCCACTTCTGCCATTTGAACCCGATGTTTATCCTTACCAGATGTTTGGAATAAGGAAAGATAAAAGAGATGAACTGATGATCTGGCTTAAAAGAAAAGGCATTGCCAGCGGATGTCATTATACACCATTGTCTGTTCAACCTTTGTTTGCAGAATGGGGACATAATTGTCCATATATCGAAAAAGAAGCAGACAGATTTATTACTCTTCCGTTGCATGCTGATCTTACGGACATGGAAGTAAGTTATATTATTGAAAGCATTAAAGCTTACAGATGAAAAAAGAGGTAATAATGATTGTAGGATTTGATGATTGATTGATGGGGCATGAACCAATCAATCAATCAATCAATCAATCAATCATTCAATCAATCAATCAATTGACCAATTTCTATGAAAACAGGTTTGGGATTATACCAAAAATACCGGATGCTATATGCTTATTTTAATCTCTTGAGGTTCGGTATTAAAAAAGCGCTATTGGGATTTGATGTTGCCAATATATTTATCCAGAGGGTTGATAAATATTCCTTGCGATTAATATTGAAAAAAAACGGAGCAAAAATTGGCAGGGATTGTGATATTGAAACCGGCCAAATCTTTCACAATTGTAAGAACTATTCTAATCTGTCAATTGGTAATAATTGTCACATAGGGAAAAACTGTTTTTTTGACCTGCGGGATAGAATAACGATCGGTGATAATGTAGTTATTTCAATGAAGTGTACATTCATTACACACATAGATATGAGCAGATCCGCGCTGAGCCGGTTATATCCTTCAGTAGGAAAGCCGGTAGTCATAAAATCAAATGCCTATGTCGGGGCAAATGCAAATCTCCTTATGGGATCCGAAATAGGTGAAAATGGTTTTCTGACAGCGGGAAGCCTACTTAATACAAACATTGAGCCATATTCAATGGCCGGAGGCATTCCGGCAAAATTGATTCGGAAATTTGATTTTCCAAAAGGCTGACAACAAATTATCTAATTACTTATTCTCACAATCATTATTCTTTGGAGCCATTATCACTGAAACAAAGGACAATTTCTGGATTATTCTGGAGTTTTTCAGATAATGTGGCAAGCCAGATCATCCATTTTATAGTTGGGATTATCCTTGCGAGGATTCTGTCTCCTATGGAATTTGGACTAATAGGCATGATCACAATTTTTATAGCGGTTTCACAAAGCTTAGTCGACAGCGGATTCCAGCAGGCTTTGATTAGGAAACAAGACGCTGACAATACTGACTTTTCTACTGTATTTTATTTCAATTTTGCACTAGGTTTATTGTTTTACATTATACTATTTTTTTCAGCTAGGCCGATAAGCAGGTTTTATGACGAGGTGCAATTAACAGAAATCATCAGGGTTTTCGGGCTAGTAATTGTAATCAATTCTCTCGCCTTAATACAACGTGCAAGGCTTATAAAAGCAATTAATTTTAAGCTGCAGACAAAGATTTCAATTTTAAGCTCATCTATTTCAGGGGCAGTTGGGATATATATGGCATATAACGGATATGGAGTGTGGAGCCTTGTATGGAGAACAGTGGTAAATCAATTATTTCAGGCAGTACTTCTCTGGTTATTCAATAGATGGAAGCCTGGATTAATATTCAGCTTAAATTCTCTAAAACAGATGTTCTCGTTCGGTTCGAAGTTACTTATTTCAGGTTTGCTGGATACTTTATATAAGAATATTAATCTCCTTGTAATAGGTAAATTTTTCTCTGCTGGGGAGTTGGGCTTTTATTCAAGGGCTGATCAATTTCAGAAGCTCCCCTCTGCAAATATTACTGCAACAGTACAGCGAGTCAGTTATCCTGTATTAACTAAGGTGCAGGATGAATCGGCAAGGCTTAAAGAAGGTTACAGGAAGATCATTAATTCCACAATGTTTATAAGTTTTACTTCCATGCTGACCTTGGTTGCAATTGCCAAACCAATGATTCTGACTTTAATTGGAGAAAAGTGGCTCCCAAGTGTAACTATGCTTCAGTTACTGTGCATTGCCGGAATGTTATCTCCTCTTCATGCCATTAATCTTAACATGCTTAAAGTAAAAGGAAGGGCGGATCTTTTCCTAAAACTCGAAATAATTAAAAAGGTACTGGCTATTCCGGTAATTATTCTTGGAATAATTTTTGGTGTCACAGTCATGATTGCCGGGATGGTATTTAACTCATTTCTGGCTTATTTCCTAAATAGTTATTATTCCGGGAGATTAATTAATTACTCTGTCAAAGAGCAGATTATTGATATTTTACCTTCCTTTCTAATCGCTCTGTCTTCCGGAACAGTTTTATTTATTCCGACTCTGATCTTTAATAGTCATTTCCCTTTAATGCTTTTTATTCAGATTATTTCCGGTATAGTATTGATTGCAAGCCTTTCAGAGCTTACAAAAAATAGAGCCTATCTTGAGGTAAAAAAGATCGTTTTAGAAAAATTTAAAATTAAAAAACAATAATTGTAAAAATCACAGATCTGATATGCAAGTAACTAAGGATCCAATATATGTGACAAAACCAGCATTGCCCCCTCTGGATGAATTTATTCCATATCTGAAGGAGATATGGAAAACCAACGTCATAACCAATAACGGACCTTTTCATCAGCAATTTGAAAAAGAGTTGGCACATTACCTTGGAGTAAAATACCTTTCACTTTTTGCCAATGGGACCTTGGCTTTGGTAACAGCACTGCAGACATTGAGGATTACAGGGGAGGTAATCACAACTCCATTCAGTTTTGCGGCCACCACACATTCATTATGGTGGAATAATATTAAGCCAGTATTTGTTGACATTGAACCTAATTATTTTACCCTCAATCCAGAAAAAATCGAAGCAGCCATCACTCCTAAGACAACAGCCATTTTGCCGGTTCATGTCTATGGTAATCCATGTAAAATAAGTGCAATACAAAAAATAGCGGATACTTATGGTTTGAAAATTATTTACGATGCAGCGCATGCTTTTGGGGTGAGGATCCATGGTAATTCTGTTCTAAATTATGGTGATCTTTCGATCTTGAGTTTTCACGCCACAAAAACCTTTAACACAATTGAGGGAGGAGCTATTATTTGTCATGATGAAAAAACAAAAAGGAGGATCGATTTTTTAAAAAACTTTGGCTTTGCAGATGAAGTGACTGTGGTCGAGCCAGGAATCAATGCAAAGATGAATGAGTTACAAGCAGCTTATGGACTTCTTCAGCTTAATTATATTGATGAATATATATCAAAGCGTCAAGGTATTGCGGAATTGTACCGTAAAAAGTTAAAGAATATTAGAGGTATCCGTGTCTTAAGTGATATCGAGGGGATAAAGCATTCTTATACATATTTTCCTGTTGTAGTAGATGAAAAGCAATATGGCGCATCTAGGGATGAAATTTATGAACGCTTAAAAACTCATAACATTTACGGAAGACGTTACTTCTATCCACTAATAAGCCAGTTTCCAACATATTGCGGACTTCCTTCAGCAAAATCAGAAAATCTTCTTTTAGCCACAAAAATAGCAGAGCAAGTACTCTGCCTGCCAATCTATCCACATTTAGATGTTGACACTATTAATCGTATAATTGACTTACTTAGAAATAAATAAGGTATGCAAAATTCATTTTTATCATCTGAAGAATTAAATTCTATTGGGTTTAAAAGAATAGGCCAGGGAGTGTTTATTAGTCGTTTTGCTCGATTTTACGGGATTGAAAATATTGAAATAGGGAATAATGTTCGAATCGATGATTTTTGTATTTTATCAGGTGCAATTAAACTTGGGGATTATATCCATATTTCAGCCTATACAGCTTTATATGGAAGATATGGTATTGAACTACAGGATTACTCGGGATTATCTCCCCGTTGTTCCATTTTTAGTGCTACTGATGATTTTACAGGTAATAATCTGGTTGGACCTATGATTAATGCAAAATTTACAAATGTGACTGGTGGCAAAGTCTTAATAGAAAAATACTGTCAGTTAGGAGCCAATTGTGTAGTGTTACCGGGAGTTACTATACATGAAGGTGTTACAGTAGGAGCGATGTCTCTTGTTATACAAAACCTAAATGGATGGAAGATTTATAAGGGCATACCAGCTGTTTTTTATAAAGACAGGAGTAAAAAAATGCTTGATTACCTAAAATGAATAAAAATCTGAAGCCAATTTTAAGTGTCTGCATGATCACTTATAATCATGAAGCTTATGTCTTTCAGTCTATTGAAGGGATCTTGAAGCAAAAAACTAATTTTAAGTATGAACTAGTTATTGGAGAAGATTGTTCAACAGATTTCACACGGAAGATATGTGAAGAATATGCTCAAAAATATCCGGAAATTATTAACCTATTACCTTCAGAGAAGAATCTTGGTATATGTCATAATTTTATCCGAACATTGAATGCCTGTACAGGCCAATATATAGCGATATGCGAAGGGGATGACTATTGGACCGATTCTCTGAAAATACAAAAACAAGTTGACTTCCTGGATACTAATCCAGATTATGCAATTGTTGCTACTGATATTACTCTTGTTGATAAAGAAAGCAAGAACTTGGAAAATAACTCAATGACATTAGCGAATCGAACCTTCCAAAACCCGAATATCAGTTTCTTTGATCTTTTAAATACAAATATACTTTACACCCTAACTGTATGTGTTAGAGCAAGCATAATGAAAGAATTGTCAAACGAAGTGTCTGTTAAAAATTTATGGTTTACCATTGATAAGTGGTTCTGGCTAAATATTGCCATTGATCATAAAATAGGCTTGATCTTTGAGAAAACTGCCGCCTACAGGATTCATCCTGAAGGAGCCAGCCGTATTGATGGGTTTTTAGCACACCGTTCTCCCCTGATCTATTATGATGTGATCAGAAAATTTGTGGACTCTGGTAGGTTATCGGGTATAGATTATAATAATCTTTCTATTATTGCTAACAGTTATTTTAACCTTTTCTCGTCAAAAAAAATCAGATTACCTAAAAAAATCAGACTTTTAAAAGATCTTCTTCTTAATCCCAGACTCAGTATTTGTGTATTTAAAATTGTGATAAAAAAGGTATTAAGGAAATTTAAAATTGAATTTTGATTATTTTCAGTATGGTTGCCATTATCACAATTAATTATAATTTACATATTCATACGATTCAGTGCGTAAATTCAGTGCTGGATTCGGACTATACTAACCTGATGGTCTTTGTAATTGATAACGGTTCTGTAAAAGGAGATTATCAAATTCTGGTAAATGCATATTCTGATAATCCTAAGGTTCAGGTTTTCCGAATTGAAAAAAACTGTGGATATGTAAGAGGAGTAAACTATGGTCTGGAAATTTCAGCCAGAGAGTTGCCAGATTACTACCTGATAATGAACAACGATACAATTATTGATAAATCGGCAATAACAGAACTGGTAAATGTTGCCAAACGACATAATAATCAGGCTATAGTTTCGGGTAAAGTCTATTATTATGATCATCCTGACATTCTGCAGCACACCGGAGTAATGTTTACGGACAAAAGATATCTGACTACATATTATCCTGGCAGAAATGAAAAAGATACCGGTCAGTGTGATATTGAATCTGAGCGGGATTCACTCGATGATGTATTCTGGCTCCTTCCATACGGGTTGGTTCAGGATGTCGGATTATATTGTGATTACTTCTTCCTTTATGCTGAACAGGGCGATTATGCCCGCCGGGCGAAGAATCTTGGGTATAAGCTTATTTACACACCACATGCAAAATTGTGGCACAAGGAAAGCATGACAGCAGGTGACGGGAATCCCAAAGCTCTTCCTGTTTATTATTACAGGGGGCAGGGAAGATTCGTATTTCAGTTCAGGCACCTTAAAACAAAATACTTTGTTCAGATCACTTTAAAAAACTTGTTTACAATCATAGCAAGGATCGTATTACGGACCGGTTATGAACGGAAAAAGTCCATTGCTTTATTGAGAGGCTACTTATGGGGATTTAAATGGATGTTTTATAAAAAACCAAATAGCGGGTATAATCCTTACTTAAGAAGATATAGCCCTTCATAACTTCTTAGGCTGTAATATTATATTATGCAGACAGGGATATCTGAAATAACAAGCAACAATAGATATATTCTCAGAACAGGAATAAAAATAGTATTATTGCTTCTTCTGGGATCTGTAATGGTCCACTGGATTAATACCCCACTTTCACGTTTTCTGTTCTATGGACTCGTAACTTCTTATATTTTACGAAGCAGGGATTATATTGCTGGTATTGCATTGGTGTTTGTTTTTATAACAAATCCCTTGAATTTGTTTTATAGTGAACCATTTTCCTGGTTCTTTATGATTACAAGCACAGTCGGAATTGACTTTCGTCTGGTTTTTGTCCTGGCCTTGCTGATGAAGTTGCTTATCATCAAACCTTCAAAACTTTTCTTGCAAAGAGACATTTTTAAGTCAACCTATAGGGTTTTGTTTGTTTACCTGGGCTTCCTTTTTTTCTGGAGTTTTGTCTTCGGACACTCACCTCGATCACTATTCTTTATCGTTAATTCTATCCCATCCTTTTTCTTATTTCTCGCCCTTCCACGAATTTTTAGTAAAGAGCAGCTAAGTTTATTTAACGGCATTATTTTTTTTGTGAACATTGTTCACATTTCAGTTTCCATGGTAGATGTTATTTTAGCAGGCAGGATATCGGGATTTCTTCTATTCGGAGCGTTCAATCCTTCAGCAATCTTCGAAGGAGATGAGGTTATTAGGCTGACCGGAGGGATGACATTGGTTTTCTATTCTTTAATTGCAAGTATTTATTATATAATAACCAGAACAGTTCGGTTTAGGCCTATGTATTTATGGGTAATAGTATTTATCTCGGCACTTTTCATAATAAACAGTGCAACAAGGGGATGGATGATTGCTACCGGAATATTATTCTTGCTGACTCTGGCATATTATTACAGACAGATTGTTTCAGGCAGGATTTTTTTAACCTTAATTTTTACAATGGGGGTCGGATACTTGCTTTTACCTGACAATATTAGATCAAATATGGCATCCTCGTTTGTGAGATTGTCAACTGTTGAATCAGTGCTTGAAGGAGATATGACTGCAGGAGGTACGGCAAGCAGGTGGGACTTAAGGGGGCCCAAAGTTTTAACAAGATTTAATGAAAGTCCTGTTTTCGGATTTGGACTGAGCAAGGTAAGTGCTGATTATTATGATGGTCATGTCGGAAACCATAATTTGCTCCTGGTTGGAGGATATACAGGTTTAATAATAGTTTGGGGAACAGTTTTCTGGATCATTCTGTTTTTTTACAGGTTTGATAAAAGAAATGGTCGTTTTAAAGGGGTTTTTATTTTTGGGATTGCTCTGATAGCGATTATGATTATTCATTCAACATCAAGAACAATGGTTTCTTTTTACATGCCTGTAGATACTGCTTTTCTAATTGCCCTCTTTTTCAATCAGGTTAACTGCTGTGAAGCTGAATTGGGTCCTTCTCTGCCAGAAGTCCTGGCATCTTCTGCTTTACAGAATTAAAAATATGATTAAGCGGATTCTGAGATATCTACTTCCAAAACAAGTGAGACTTTTTTTCTGGTCTATTATACCAAAGGTCCATGTTGTTAACACATATATTTTAAAAAATCCGGAACTGATAACAAATCTTCCCCCGATCGATAAGAAATTTCAAATAAAGCAGGTTACATGGGCTGATGAAATGGAGCTTAAAAAAGCATTTCATTTCCAGGGTCCTGATGCTTACAGAAGTAAGGTCCCGGCCAGGTTAAGATCAGGAGACTGGACAGGGCTTGCAATATTTGATAATTGTAATGGCAGGATTGCATATATTGCCTGGATCATAATCAGGAGCATAAGGTATTTTGAAGAATTCGGTGTTCATCTTAAGCCCCGGCAATTTTTGCTGAAAGATGGTTTTTGTGTACCTGAATACAGGCACCAGGGATTACATACAAGAATGGAACAGGAGAGGATCAATTATTGTGTAAGAAACAATGCAGATACAATTTTCATCCAAATTCTTAACTCTAATAAGAAAGGTATTGATTCGGTAATTAATAACGGCTACGTTCTCTATAATCAGAGAAAAATTATTCAGTGGTCTTTATTTGGCGTTTACCGCGAACTATGGTCTTTTCTGAGATCTCCATTCAGAAAAATAGTGAAATAGAAGCGATTTATGACTGTAATCGGAATCGATACGCGATTAGATCAAGATGAGACAAGATGGAATAACCTTTTAAAGATTTCTTTTAATTCTTCATACCGTAATAGTCTTGCTTACCAGTTGTCTGGCACCAGCAGAAATAAACGCAAATTTTTTTATCTGTTTTCAGAAAACGGACACGATTCTGCCGGAGCTGTATATTCACTGAAAAGCGACCAGCTTGGCATTATAAAAGTCGCAGAGATACAATATGGAATAATCTTCAGATCAGAAAAAGACCTTACTATTCTTCCCAATATACTTGAACATTTTATTGACTGGGCAAAATTAATGGGTGCGTCCTATTCAATATTATCTCCATGGTTTCTTAAGACCTTCAACAGTCAGTTATCCCAGATATATGTTAAGGTGAATGCTGTTATTGAATCTTATGGCTTCAGACCTATAATTGATGGCCAGCACACTTATCTGATAGATCTGACAAGATCTGAAGATGAGTTACTGGCACGAATGAACAGAAGTACACGTAAGCTGGTAAGAAGAGGCATCAGGTCTGAGATAACCACTGAAGTTTATAATGTTGTTGATAACGAAATTCTGGATTCTTTCTGGGATTTATATCACAGACTATCATTGAAGAAGGAATTCGCATCTCTTACTGAAGATGTTTTTTACAGGAGAGTTGCTGGTTTAATAAACAACGGTGATGCCCTTCTTTTCTGTTCATGGTTTAAAGAAAGATTATTAAGCGCCACAATGACAAGTCTGTTGGGAACTCCTGCAGGAATGTATGGAGCAATAGATACAGATTTTAAGAATATTGATGATGTCATCTCTCCGGGCCCTTTGTCAATGTGGTCGATTTTCACAGAACTTAAAAAGATGGATTTCAGGTCATACGACATGGGCTTTTGCCCGGGTCCTGTGCCGGATACGCATCATCCCAATTATAGTGTTTGGATATTCAAATACAATTTTGGACCTGATCATGCACAGTTTATGCCGGCATATGGTAAAATTTTAAGGACTGCAAGGGGTGCACTATTTGAACATTTAAGGTACAGGAGACAGCTTGCGGCATATGAATAGAATAAAAACGAAATTGTATTATTTTTTTGCCGGATTTTTATTGCTCAAGCGGGTTATGAAGGTGCCAGAGGCTTACTTAACAACCAAAAACCTGTTTATTTATTTTGATTTTGAACGAGAATTTGGTGGCCACAATACTATCAACTCCGATAAGGATTTATCGGAAATCCTGAACATTCTTGATGCTTATGATATCAAAACCACCTGGTTTACGGTTGGTAAGGTATTCCTTCGCTATCCCGACAGCATAAATGAGTTAGTCAGGAGAGGTCATGAGATTGGATCACACACCCATGCACATATAGTACCTGTTAATGTTCCTGCAGCAGAATTAAAAAATGATTTCAGAAAATTTTCTGAAACAGCTTCCATGTTTAATATCGAAATCTCAGGATTTCATTCGCCAAACAGTAAATGGAGCCTTAAGATGTTGAATTATCTCAGGGATAATAATTTTAGATATGATCTTATTTACTGTTCAAAGAACCAAAAGCCGGATACATTATTAGTTGGAAGAAAAAAAAGAAGTAAAATTATCAGGCTGCAAACAATTGGGGATGATTGGAAGGTCTACCAAAAAAATTTTACTGAGCAGGAGGTATTCAATTATTTCAGAGGACACCTGAGCAGAATCAGAAATGGTGAAATAGCCGGATTAGGGTTTCACCCCTGGGTGCTATCTTCTGATAAGAGAATAATGAATGGATTTAAACAATTTATCTACCATGTTGCATTGACAAGGGAATTTTCAATTAAACCCGCAAAATATTTTGCAGACAATTTAATGACAAATGTTAAAAAGCAGTAAAGATTAATGATTTCCTTTATCGTAATTGGCAGAAATGAAGGTTGGAAGCTTACAAACAGTTTTAAGAGCATCCGTAATACAATTACAGAGAACAATATATCAGATTATGAGATACTTTACATTGATTCTCAATCGGATGATGACAGTGTTGAAAGAGCCAAAGAATTTAAGGAGATTGTAATTTTTAAAATAACAGGCGTTTGCAATGCGGCTGTTGCACGAAATATTGGTGCAAGAGAGTCGAAGGGTGAAGTTTTCTTTTTCATAGACGGGGATATAGAGCTAATCCCAAAGTTTCTGGCTAAAGTAATTGAGAAGAACGGTAAATTGAAATATGATTGTGTTTCCGGACAGGTAGACAATATGTTGTATGATATTCATGGGAATTTTCTTGGGCGATCACCTGCATCATACACAGGTACTTCACTACCCTTGAAAGAAAAAATCCTTAAAACAAATGGTGGTATTTTCCTGATAAAAAGATCATGCTGGAATAAGGTAAAAGGGATGAAAACCAGGTACAGGAAGAACCAGGATCTTGATTTAACTTTAAGACTAAAAAAACAAGGCATAATAAGTATAAGAATACCGGATCTTATGGCTCTTCACCACACAATCGATTATCGTGACACCAATAGAATGTGGAAAATGGTCTTTAGCGGTGATATTTTGTATCCTCCCGTTTTATTGAGGGAACATCTACTCAATTTTCAAAAATTGAAACATTCCATAAGAAAGCAATATTCATCTTTTGTTTTGCTTTTGTCTTTGCCCTGGTTATTTGTTAATACGGGTCTTTTCATGATGTTTTTTATTTTCTACTTGTTAATAAACGCAACAAAAACATTTCTTAATGTTTTAAAGATCAAATGTCCCGGCAAGTCCAAGTCTGTCTATTTTTTTGAAAGAATTGGTTTTCAGATGATTAGCGATATACTTTTTTGGTTGGCATTTATTTTTTTCTTTCCCAGGGACAAAAAAATGGAATATGTAAGGATCAATTAAATGGAGTTTTTTCTTACCAGTGTAGAACTTGAAACATCATGGGAGAAAAAAGAAATTTCTCCATATAACATCTATTTTAACAATGGTACAATTCCCGGGAATGAGATCGTTAGGGATACTCCTTTGAAGTTTATTCTTGCCTATGGCAATTTCTCTTTCATTAGCAAAATAAGGGAATCGGATGATATAGAAAACATTAAAAGAAATATTAACAAACTTACAAACGGATATTTACTGTTTTTTGATAAATACTCCGGAGTATTAACAATATTCACTGACATTTTTGGTTTTGCTCATCTCTTTTATGTCATCAATGAATCGAAAATTTCTATTTCTACAGATTATAGTAAGCTTCTCAATGTTTCAGGAAAAATGAGAGATGATTTTGCAATCATCGATATATTGCTGTTTAACTATGCTTTACTGGATAGAACCCTGATAAAAGATATAAAAAGGATAAAAGGGGGAAGTGAAATAATCGTTACTAAGAAAGGTAATAAAATTTACCATCCTAATAATTATGCTGATAATTTTAAGATTGATTGTGTGCGCTATGATCTAGATAATAATTTGTTTGCATCAATTTTAAGGGAGTCATTGGAGGGTGAGATTAATTATGGGATGAAGATAAATCTAAGTACAACTGGCGGTTTTGACACCAGGGCTTTACTTGCAGTTTTAAATAATCTCAAACTTAATCATGATGCGTTTACCTTTGGACAAACTGGAAATATCGAACAGGTTGTAGCCAGAGGTTTTATTAATAGATTTGCGGACAACTACAGATTTTTTGAACTTGATGATCAGTATGTTGGGAGACTTCCTGAGATAGCTGAAAAATTCATTCAATGCAATACCGGAAATCCGGCAATTCTTGACCTGCCACATTATCAGTATATAAAACCTGCCCTCATAAATTCAAATCTTATCCTGGGATTTATGGGAGGTGAAATAATGTCGGGCCAGTCAATAGGAGCGGAAATTACTTTCACACGTACAGCAGGATCTATGCTAAATTCTGATAACGTTGAAGAACTAAGAACTATTGTTTTAGATGAGGTTGTAGGTTCCCGGTTATTTAACAGCGATAAGATTTCATTAATAATTGATGAATATATAGATACTTTGGCAGTATATTGTAGAACTTCTGGCAAACAAAATATTTTACAATTTCTTATTAATGAAAAATATGCAAAATTTTTCGGAGCAGTTAATAAGTTATACAGCAATAACATCAATATAATTATTCCTTTCATGAATGCTAAGGTTATTGATTATGTGTTGCATTCAGGTATTAGTTTTCTCAGACGAAAACCATTTTCAAAAAATCCTTTGCTGCAAATAAGGACTAAAGTTTTTTATGCAAGAACCATCAAATATCTCAGTCCGGATCTGGGAGATACCAGATTCGACAGATTGTATTCTCTGGATGATCTATTCTATCTGTACAGATTCCCAAAGGTAATTTATGGATATCTACAAAGTCATCTGTTAAGGAGGAATAAAAAAGAGTATCCCCGCCCACATCATTATGATTTGTGGTTTAAAGAATTTGTTCAGGAAAATGTTTCAAAACTAAAAACAGAAATTATCAATCCGAAAAGTTTGTTATGCACATCATATGAAGATCTGTCATCTTACGAAAAGATGCGTTTGGTTTTACTGTCGGGAATAAATTTATCCATGAATAAATTTTTAAAATAATCTCTGAAAGAAACTACTGTGATAAGAGAATTTCTGGCGCAGCAAGTAGGATTTCCTTTGCAAGACAGAATAATGCAAACAAACATTTCGGGCACTCTTAAGTTCCTGCGAGAAAGCCAGTATTGGGACCGAAGCAGACTTGAAGAATATAGGCTTACAAAGTTAAAGGAGCTTATTGAATCTGCTTTCGATCACATTCCATATTATAGTAGATTGTTTAGGTCTATAGGACTTAATCCCGGCGACATTAAGACACTTGATGATATAAAAAGAATTCCTGTTCTTACGAAAAAGATTATGAGGGAAGAAGGAGATAATCTTCTTGTCCCTTGTTCTGATATGAAATATGTAAAGACAGGTAAGACAGGCGGTACCACAGGGGTGCCAGTAAAGGTTTATAAGGATGTAAGGTCCAGGTCTTTTACGTGGGCTTCATATTATCGATGGTATGAATGGATGGGGCTTGAAGTGGGAGACAGAACCTGTACATTATGGGGAGCACGCAGTGTACTGTCTATGAGCAGAGCAAAAAAGCTTCGCGATACCTTCAGAAACTTTTTACAGAACAAAAAAGATATTAATTCATTCAATATGAATGATATTGACCTGGAAAGAATTTATAAAAAGATAAAACGTTTTAAGCCTAAGATACTTAAAGGTTATACATCAGCTCTGCTCCTTCTGGCGGATTACATTGAAAAGAATTCCTTAAGCAACATCAATCCAATGGCGATTTCTACCACCTCCGAGATGCTCCTGCCTCATGATAGAGTATTTCTTGAAAAAGTATTTAATGCCCCTGTATTTGATCAGTATGGCTGTGGAGAAGTGTCAGCAATATCATATGAATGTTCAAAGCATTGTGGTTTGCACATCAATCAGGAGCATGTGCTCTGTGAAATACTTGATGAGAATGATAGAGTGGTTTATAATAAACCAGGAAGGGTTATAGTAACCGATCTTGATAATTACATAATGCCGGTCATCAGATTTGATACCGGAGATACAGCATCAATATTTACAAGGGAATGTACATGTGGAGTGACTTTTCCCCTCATGTCTTCAATTAGCGGGAGGTCAGCAGATACTATTATCCTAAAGAATGGAAGTAAGGTTCACGGGGTTTTCTTTACAGACATTTTATTTGAACTTGGTATCATGACGGATAAATTCAGCAGATTTCAGGTACATCAAATTACTCCCGGCAAAATAAATTTCATACTTGAAAATAATCAGGCTATTGATAATAAAATAATTATTGCTTTAAAAAATGCATTATCCCGGTTCTTTGATGACGTCAATATTATGGTTATAGATCATATTCCGAATGGAGAAAATGGTAAATTCAGGTATATTTTAAATGAAAGTACTTCTGGTCTTAAGCGGTAATTCAAAGGACGGGATAAACATTATTGTTAAGAATCAGGCAGAGACACTGAAGAGATCTGACCTGCTCATTGAATATTTCAGAATTGACGGAAAAGGATTCTTATCGTATTTTAAACATATCCTTCTGCTGAG
The DNA here is from genome assembly GCA_036743455.1 of Bacteroidales bacterium. Classification (GTDB taxonomy): domain Bacteria; phylum Bacteroidota; class Bacteroidia; order Bacteroidales; family VadinHA17; genus LD21. Next base: position 15,657 of record DAINPM010000023.1, read on the forward strand.
AAGGCATCTCCTAAGGCAGAAATATGACCTTTTTCATGCCCACTATTCATTTTCCGGAATAGTTGCAACAATTGCAGGCTGCAAACCTCTTGTTGTATCATTAATGGGAAGTGACACACAAAAAAATTTCCTGTGGAAATCAATAATCCGTTTTTTTTCGAAAATGTTCTGGGATATTACGATTGTAAAATCCATTTCAATGAAACAGGATTCTGGTATAAAAAAGGTTGTGGTTCTTCCTAATGGTGTTGATCTTGAGTCTGTTAAGCCACTGACCAGAAGGTGTTTTTCTGAAAACAGGGTTGTATTGTTTGCTTCAGACCCGGAAAGAAAATCAAAAAATTTTGAACTTGCCCGAAAGGCCATGGATTTAATGCAAGATGATAAAATTTCATTAAAAGTCATTCATTCCATATCTCATAAAGAAATATTACAAGAAATAAATCACGCCGATCTTCTGATTGTTACATCCCTATGGGAAGGATCTCCCAATATTGTCAAGGAGGCAATGGCCTGTAATTGTCCTGTTGTATCAACAAAAGTCGGAGATGTTGAATGGCTTTTCGGAGACCAACCCGGTTACTTTCTTACAAGTTCTGATCCTGCTGATGTAGCAGATAAAATAAAAGAAGCCCTGGAATTCTCCAAAGTATATGGAAAAACGAACGGAAGGGATCGCATTATTGAATTAGGTCTTGATTCCCGGACAATAGCCCTTAAATTAATCAATTTATATAAAGAGATTCTTGAGAAGAGGATATAAAACCGGGGCAGTAATTATTGAGGGCCATATTCAGGGTTTGTCAAATACACGGGCACTAGGAGAGGCCGGTATCCCCGTTTATGTTGTTGACAGAAATGATTGTATTGCGCATTATTCGAAATATTGCTTGAAATTTGTCAGATGCCCTGATTTTATTGATGACGCATTCACCGATTTCCTTGTTGATTTAGCCGTCAAAAATGAATTGAAAGACTGGCTCCTGCTCCCCTCCAACGATCATGCGGTAATCTCGATCTCAAAAAATACAGAAATACTCAGGAAATACTATAAAATTATTACACCACCTTATGATATTCTGAGAAATATTGTTAATAAAGCCGAACTTCTCAGAATTGCAGTTTCAGTAAATATATCAATACCAAAAACATTCTATTTTTCTGATAATACTGATTTCAGTAACGCAGAACTTTCTTATCCTGTATTGACAAAAGGTGTGAACGGACTTTCATTTTACAGAAAATTCAGAAAGAAAGTCTTTGTTTCAAACAATAAATCTGAACTGGAGAGGAATCTTAAAATTATCTCATTAAAAATTCCTGTTGAAGAAACTTTTACCCAGGAGATAATCCCCCCGGGAGCAGATATTAAAACTGTCTCATTTACAGCATTCTGTGTGGAAGGAGAAATAAAAACTTACTGGATGGGAGAAAAACTACGGGAACATCCTGTTAAGTTCGGAACGGCAACCTTTTGCAGAAGCCTTATGGTTGATGAAATATATGATCCTTCTGCCAGACTCCTGAAGTCATTGGCTTATTCCGGTATTTGTGAGATTGAATATTTAAAAGACCCCCGGGATAATACTTACAGGATTATAGAAATTAATCCCAGAACATGGCTCTGGGTAGGACTGGCAAAAGCTGCCGGAGTAAACTATGCAAGGATAATTTATGATTACGTTAACAATCACGATGTTAATTACCCCCGAAGCTACGATACCGGTATCCGGTGGACAAACCGTTTCACAGATCTTGCTTACTCAATTCCTGCAGCAATTATGGGTAAAATTAAGTTGCCGGAACTGATAGAGAGCTACAGGGGAGATATGGTTTACGCGGTATACGATAAAACTGACCTTAAACCGGTCATATTTTATCTTTTATTTTTAATCAAATTCCTGCGAAAAAGATAATTCTTAATGATCCGGAAAATCTGGTTCGACATAACAAATACACCCCAGGTTCATTTTTTGATCGCTATTAAGGATTGTTTGCTGAATTCGGGTTTTCATGATTTTGTCTTTACGGCAAGGGAATTCGCTGAAACAGTAAGTGTATTAAATCAAAAAGGCATCTCTGAATTTAAAGTGATCGGGGCTCACCATGGGAGGAGAAAGTTGAGCAAATTATCAGGATTGTTATCCAGGACATTATCATTAATTGCTGAGAATATTCAACATGATCTTTCAATATCTTGCGGAAGTGAAAGCGCAGTATATACTTCAAAACTTAAAGGGCGCAGATCAATTGCTTTCGGGGATAATGATAAGGCACGTCAGTGGACTTATGGTCATTTTGTTGATTTTGCTTTTTTCCCAGATGCAATTGACAGAAAGATACTTGAAGATCAGGGATTAAAAAACAAGATTTATTTATACCCTGGATACAAGGAAGACATTTATCTGGCTGAATTTAAGCCCGATCAAAATTTCCTTTCCAGTCTTCCTTTCGAGAATTATTTAGTTGTAAGGCCCGAAAATATTCAGGCCAATTATGTAAAAAACAATAGGATATTATCAATAGCACCTGCACTCTTAAAGAAGCTTGACGAAAAAGGAGTTAATGTCCTGTATTTGGCGCGGTATTCGTTTGACAGAGAATATGCAAGAGATTTGAAACATGTTTTTATGCCCGAAAAAGCAATAGATGGCCTCAATGCAGTTTATTATGCAGATGCCGTTTTAACGGGAGCAGGTACATTTGCAAGAGAAGCCGCATGTCTTGGGATTCCTTCATTTTCTTTTTATACAGGTTCAGATCTGCTGGCGGTGGACAAGAAACTTATTAAAGAAGGCAAACTGCTTTTTTCGCGGAATGTAGATGAATTAATATCAGGAGTTCTGGCTTCTCAAAAATCAACACCTGACATGAGAAGATCAGGTTTTGTAAAAGATGATGTGAACAACAAACTGGTAAGTCTCCTAAATTCGTTTTAATTCGCGGTCTGCTATCTTTCTTTTAACTATATTTTTTGCATTCTGCCATACATACTCCCTGAGCCATGGCAGAAAATTATTATCCCATCGCTGGGGATGGATTGTCAGCATAATACTATCAGGAAGGTTATTTTTCCGGGCTCCATTTATTATATCAAAAGTCGATCGAAAATTAGCACAGTTAGAATTAAGACTGTCACTGGAGGCAAACCGGCCCGGTACTTTATCTCTTACCGATACAGCCCCTCCATTCCACCGCCTTCCGCTATCGGTTAAATAACATACTCTATTAAAATCAATATCAAAATATGGTTCTCCGATAATTCCATAATCCTGGTAATTGTACTTGTCCCATAATGTTCTGTTATCATATCTTGAAAGAGGGCTTCCGTGCATACATATTGTATCAACCTGTACAATTTCCCTTAAAACATTAAGATTTTGTAGAAATGTCTCAATGGCTCTGTCACTATTACCTTTAGCCATCGCAAGATCCTCATAATGATAACCTATTTCATGCCCCATTGAATTTATTTTCTTAATAACCTCAATATCAAAGCTTCCGGGTACAATTCTGAAAAAATATGTGCCGGCAATTCCCAGATCATTTTCAAGCTTTGAGGTAAGAAGTGAATTGATTTTTCTGAAATCGACATCATGACGAAGTATTACGCACTTCTTTTCAGGATTATTCAAGAAAGCCCTGAAAGTCTGAAAGCGGTAACCATTCTGCTTAAGAGTCGTTAGCAACAAATTATACGTATGCAGAGTAAAATCACGCATTGGAAAAGAATATATCAAAGTTATAAATATTCCTGTTTAGTTTAATAGATTTAAATGTTTTACCTTAAGTATCGAATTGCGATGTGTCGTTCAGGCTCATTTGCCTGATGATTTAAAATGAAATTAATAAACTCATGGCTTATAGAGCATAATGAACATCTTTGAGCATTGTTTGTTTGACCACTATAATGATATAAACAACTCTATTTGTTTTAATATGTTGGTATTTACATTAACAATTTTAAGACATTAATATGAAAAAGTCAGTTCTGTCTGTAGCACTTTCTTTATTTATCTTCCCCCTGGTGGCCCAGCACGATAAAAATTGTGAAATGTATCCGGCCCTGGTCGATTCTATATATGTTTACGATAAAGACATTGGAACCGAAAGCTGGAAGTTGAATACGATCAGACTATATCAGCATTTCAATGAGAAACCTACCCGGCATACAATTCTTAATGCCATAGACAGGAAGCCAGTTCGAGCTTCGGATTATTATTATGACCTAAATGGGAACAGGGATCTGGAATTGCAATATTTCTGGGCGAATAATGTCTGGAATGATTATATAAGACTTGAATCAGAGTTTGACGAAAACAACAGGAAGCTCAGTGAAACCCGAACAATATTGAGACAGGGAATCTGGACATTATCAGCATATTATTACTTTGAATATCCTGAAAACGATGTAATAAAAATTCATTACCAGGTTAAAGATGCAGAAGGAAACCTGTTTGACAAAAGAATTACAGAGCAAATTTACAGAGACAAGAAAGCGGTTGAAACAAGGATTTATGACGGCATCAGCGGTTCTTTAATTGAGTTGAATTACTACCATTATAATGAAAATGGTAAATTAGCTGAATTCATCATTATGACTCCGGATACAATAACGGACGAAATGCAGGAATTCAGGCGAAGGTTGTATTATTATGATGATTACTCATTGTTAAGGGAAGTTCTGTTTGAAGAGATGGAAAATAATGAATGGCAACCCTTCTCGAAGTATGAGTATTTTTACAGGATTGATAATGCCAGGAAGGTATTGGTTTGTCATAACGGCCATAATATCTGTATTTCGGTTTCGGCTCTTAAAGCGCATCTGGAGCATGGTGATCAACTGGGAGTTTGTAAATCAACAGAACACAAAGAGATTACGAACAGGCAATTGAACGATAACAGTGATAATAATAAACCGTTTATCATTTATCCTAATCCTGCATCTGATATGGTAACAATCAGATTTCAAAATCCTGTAGATCATGGGTTTAAAAGGGTTGAGCTTTCTGATTCTTACGGCCGGATCCTGAAATCAGCCGGGATCGAAAATGCTTCCGAAATTACAATCTACAGGGATGATCTGCAAAAGGGGCATTATTTCTTAAGAATTACAGGAGAGAAGACCGTAAGCACACAGGTAATATTTGAATAGTACCCGTATAAGTTTTCAGAACACAATTCCGTTCTTCTTGCATATGAAAAAGGTTGCATAAATACATGCAACCTTTTTTAGTATCTTGTGGTCTACAATTTAGCATTATCGGATCCGGTTATGTTTCATTTAAAAAAACAGACATGTCAAAGTCTTTAAGCTCTGGGTTCAGAAGGGTATTATTTCATGCGCGGAAATTACCACTATCATTAATTACTGTAGCTTTTTTTGTCCAGGGTGTATCAGCCCAGCCAGTCTGGACTTCAGGGCCAGCTTTCACTCCTAAACCCACATCAGTTGATGTCACTTTTACACTCGACGTTAACAGTACTGTTTATTATTTTGCCTATCCTTTTTCATATCCAATTGATTATAGTTCAGCCCAGGTAAGAAATTTTGGTCTGAATGGAGGAGCCAGTATATGTGATTATGGTTCATTAACATACTCAACTCCCGGAGTCCCGGCAACTATTACGGTCAACAATTTTCCGGTAAGCACAACAGTTACAATATATATTGTTGCGGCTACAGACCCGGGAGGTGTGCTTCAGGCAACACCGGTTAAACAATATGTTACTACCCTTCCCTGCCCCGAAGTATATTTTGACAACGGCTTGCAGCAATTCGGGAACTGTGTAAACCTGGGGGCCAATAAAAGATTCAATATGTACCCCGATCCGGATCCCTATGTTTCAGGTATACTTAAAGATACCGAGTGGGTTATCGACTGGGGTGATGGAACTGTCTATAACTATATTTCCGCATTCGATGGCGATTATCCTGACCTGGCCTCCAGATCCCATACCTATAATACGGCTGATGATTGTAACTATGTATTTTTCTGCAGTGTCAGAAATCCATGCGGAAAAACTTTCAGCCCACAATATGTTGCAGTTGTTCACGGAAGAGACTGGTGGGAGGATGGAGACGGAGTACTTGATATTGTTAATAATGCAGACGGAAGTAACATAATTGAGGTTTGTGCGGGAACTGAAACTACCATAACAGTACGGGACAACAGTACGTGGAACTGCCAGAATCCAACAGTACCAGGCGGTTTGACGGCTGTTCCTAACCTGGATATGCGTAACATCGAATGGCTCTATGGTGTTGATGTGGACAAGCTTACACCGAGGAATACCATTACCGGAACAGTTACTGTTTCCGGGCTAGGCGACGCTCCGCAATGGAGCGGCAGAATAACTCCGGCACCATACGGACCTTCCTCTCTCGCTCAGGCTGTTACAATCCCCGCCACGTGCCAGGCAGGAGAGTATTTCCGTATCTACCTTAAAAACTGGAACAAATGTAACTGGGCCGATCCCCTCTATGTTTACACTTATGTCGACATCCTTGTTATTGCATCTCCGCCTGCTCCCACAGTACCGGATAAAACAATCTGTTTCGGAGGAGACAGGGAACTCGTGGTAACCAGCACACCCATAGGAACTTTGACATGGTATTCAGATATTGGTCTTACGACTATCGTTGCGACAAATACACCTACCTATACCCCTTCTTATACAGGTCCCGGAAGCATTTCATTCTGGGTTACGGATCAATCAACGGATGCTCTGGCATGTATGAGTCCTGCTACCCAGGTAACACTTACTATAAATCCGATACCAAATACTCCCACCATTTCAAGAAGCGGCCCGGATTTTTGCTTCGACGGAATAAGCTCGGTAACTCTTACAGCTAATCCCAATCTGGGACCACCAATCTCGGGATATCAATGGTACAGAAACGGCACAGCAGTTGGTGGGGCAACCAATCAGACTATTATCTTAAATTCCGTAGGGCAAAGCGGAGAATATACAGTACAAACTTTTGGTATACCTACTACAAATTGCCCAAGTCTGTTATCTGCTCCTGTGACAGTTCTGATTGACCAGATGCCAACGGCAACAGTCGGAGCTGCACAGAATTTTTGTGGAACCCTCTCAACATCACGAACCCTCTCAGGCAATACTCCTGTTGGTGGTGCAACCGGTTATTGGTCGTATCCTGTTATCTGGAGAGAGGATTTTAACGACCTCCCAAATGGGACAACAGTTGATAACGGACCCACAGCCTGGACACGTACAAATCCTGGTAGTATGGACTGGGCGGAAGTCAGAGATCACAGGTTTGAAGCTAAAGAAATCGACGGAGAGTGTATATGGCGATCAGAAACTGTTGATATAACTGGTTTTACTAATGTTGGAGTATCTGTCCGCCTTATTGCGAGTGCAACATGCGATGCCGGAAGTGATTATATCAGGGCATATTACATCTTAAATGGCGGCGGTGAAACAGCACTGGATAATGGAATTCAGACAGGACCATCTGGTACCGATCTTGCAACAGTCAATAATCTTAATGGGACATCTCTGCAGATTGTAATAAAAATGTTTAATCAGCAGGATAATGAATACTATTATATTGATGATGTAATAATAGCAGAAGGAGGGGCTCCGGCAATAACCGATCCTTCCAACCCGACTTCCACAGTTACAAATCTTCCTCAGGGTCCCACTGTTTTTACATGGACTGTTTCAAGCCAGTACGGAATATGCCCTCCCGCATCGGCTAATCTTACCATAACAAGAGATGGTCAGCCTTCTCCTGCTGATGCCGGATCACCTCAGGCTTTTTGTGAAACCACAACAGCAACAATGGCCGCCACTCCTGCCGACAACGGGGGTATAGGTACATGGTCATTACAGAGTGGATCGGGAAGCGCAACAGAACCTAACAATCCGGCTTCACCTGTTACAGGACTGGGTTACGGTGCTAATGTCTTCCGCTGGACCGTAACCAGCCAGTATGCAATATGCTCCGGCTCAACCGATGATGTCACTATTACACGAAACCGTAATCCTCTCGACAGAAGCGCCGGTACTACAATCGTTAAAAACCCTGTCTGCTATAACACCGCCGGACAAATTCAAATCACAAATACCGAGGCCGATGTAAAATATTACCTCCATACCGGAGGCGCAGACGGTTCCTTTGTCCAGGGTAACGGTGGTACAATAACACTTACCACACCTCCACTGACAAGCGCAACAACATACGAGATACATGCAATAAAAGATGGTACGGGATGTAATATATATTTCGGATCATATACCATTAATGTGAATCCGGAATTCACGCTTGCCCAGCTCCAGACAAGCCATAATATCTGCTTCGGAGACCCAACAACTATTTCAGTTATTCTTACCGGAGGAACAGGCCCGTATTCAGTCACCATAAATAACAGTATCGGAACAATAAGCCCATATAACTCCGGAGACCCCATCCCGACTCCTGCTCTCTTAGCAAACACTACCTACACCCTTACTGCAGCAAGCGACGCTAACAGCTGCGTTCCGGCAAGCCTGGGAACATCGATAACGATAACCGTAGGCTCCACACCCACGGCAGCAACCTTCTCCGGGTCAGGCAATGCATGCCTGGGTGCCACAAGCTTCCTTACTTTCACGGTCACAGACGGAGTGCCTCCGTTTGACCTTATTATCAACGGCACCACATATTTGGACAGGGCTTCAGGCAGTAACATCGACCTGGGTGCTCTGACCGAAGGAATACATAATTATAGCCTTACCTCCATAATCGATGCATGCGGAAATCCAGTTCCCGCAGGTATATTGCCACTTAATTATTCTATCGATATTGACCCGATACCCGATATCTCAGGTTCCACTCCTTTAACGCAAAACATCTGCAGCGAAGGCACTGCAACCATTACCCTTAATTCTACAGTAAACAACACAATCTTCAATTACGTTATAGAATCGGTTGTCCCAGCAACAGGCTACTCCTGGACTGCAGGAAGAGATCCGGTTGGCGGAACCATCACCGACACCGACGGGAACGGAACCGAATCACTGACCCGACAATTGCAGCACAATTACAATGCCCCGGTAACAGTTACTTACAGGATTACCCCCACAGGCCCCGGAGGCACAGCATGCCCCGGAACAGCAATAACAAGAACTGTTGTCGTAAATCCGACCCCGGCAATAAGCAATATGTCCACCTCTGCATGCAGTGCAACCGCATTCTCAGGTACTCCTGTAAACGGAACTAACGGAGTTGTCCCCGCAGGAACAACCTACAGCTGGACCGCCCCTTCCGTACCGGCCGGACTTTCAGGCGGAGCAGGCGGCTCGGGAGGAAGCATAATCGGTACTCTGACTAACACTACCAATGGAGCACTGAATGCAACATATACGGTAACACCGACATCAGGAAGTTGTCCGGGCGCTGATTTCGATGTTGTCGTCACTGTCAATCCGCGACCTGCAATAAACGATATGACAGGCTCTGCATGCAGCGGAGCCGGATTCACCGTCACCCCCGTCAATGTAACAAACGGTATTGTACCTGCCGTGACGACTTATACATGGAGCGCCCCTTCAGTGCAGCCAGGCCTTACAGGCGGGGCAGGCGGATCAGGTAACAGCATAACAGGCACCCTTACCAACACGACAAATGCAGCACTGACAGCCACCTATACTGTAACACCGACATCAGGAAGCTGTCAGGGTCCTGATTTTGATGTTGTCGTCACTGTCAATCCAAGACCTGCAATAAACGATATGACAGGCTCAGCATGCAGCGGAGATGGATTCACCGTCACCCCTGTCAATGTAACTAATGGTATTGTCCCTGCCGGAACGACTTATACATGGAACGCACCTTCAGTGCAGGCAGGCCTCACAGGCGGAGCAGCCGGATCAGGTAACAACATAACAGGTACCCTTACCAACACGACAAATGCAGCACTGACTGCCACCTATACTGTAACACCGACATCAGGAAGCTGTCAGGGTGCTGATTTTGATGTTGTCATCACGGTTAATCCGCGACCTGCAATAAACGATATGACAGGCTCTGCATGCAGCGGAGATGGATTTACCGTCACCCCCGTCAATGTAACAAACGGTATTGTACCTGCCGTGACGACTTATACATG
>DAINPM010000023.1:25877-27916 GCA_036743455.1 Bacteroidales bacterium
AGCGCCCCTTCAGTGCAGCCAGGCCTTACAGGCGGGGCAGGCGGATCAGGTAACAACATAACAGGCACTCTTACCAACACGACAAATGTGGCGCTGACAGCTACCTATACTGTAACACCGACATCAGGAAGCTGTCCGGGCGCTGATTTCGATGTTGTCGTCACTGTTAATCCAAGACCTGCAATAACAGATATTACAGCAAGCACATGTAACGGCGTTGCTTTCAGTGTAACTCCTGTTAACCCGACCAACGGACTTGTACCTGTGGGTACAACATACAGCTGGCCGGCTCCCTCGGTTACAGGTGGAATGACAGGAGGTGCAGCGGGCACAAATGAGTCAAATATATTTGGTACGCTGGTGAATTCATCAAGTTCACCGCAAACAGCAACGTATACAGTTATACCTACCTCCGGATCCTGTCCCGGCCCTGATTTTACAGTTACGGTAACGGTTAATCCGGGTCCTGCAATAACAAACATTACCACCAGTTCATGCAGCGGAAGCTTATTTACTGTATCTCCTGCTGACGGCGTGAACGGAGTGGTTCCCGTAACAACATTGTATTCCTGGTCGTTACCTTCACTTCCTGCCGGACTGACGGGAGGAGCAACAGGAACAAACCAGGCAAACATCTCCGGAACACTTACAAACAACACCAGCTCTCCCCTCGAGGCAGTCTATACAGTCATTCCGGTGGCAGGCAGTTGTACAGGTACATCATTCACAGTTACTGTGACGGTAAATCCATGGCCTGTAATCAATAATCTTACAGGATCATCATGCAGCGCAACAGCATTCACCATTACCCCTGTCGATGTGACCAATGGCATCGTTCCTGACGGAACAACATACAGCTGGTCGGCTCCTTCAGTGACCGGTGGTATGACAGGAGGCACAGCCGCTTCGGGTCAGGCTGGCATAAACGGAACGCTTTTCAATTCTACCAATACTGCACAAACAGCTGTTTATACTGTAACCCCCGTTACAGGAACCTGCCCGGGAGCCAATTTTACTGTTACTGTTACCATTAATCCTGTACCGGAAGTTCTTCCCATGACTGACGAAATATGCAGCGAGGAAACTTTCACTGTCACACCCGTTAACGGCCTGAACGGCATAGTTCCTGCCGGAACAACATATTCGTGGGATCCTCCTGTTGTCACCGGAGGTATGACAGGAGGAGCAGTAGGTTCAGGTGAATCAGATATTACAGGAACATTGTTTAACACAACCATTTTCCCGCAGACAGCAAGCTACACTGTAACACCTCTCTCGGGGAGCTGTACGGGTGCAAATTTCCAGGTTGTGGTTACAGTAAATCCGCTTCCTGTCACCTCCCCGATACTGGGAGATAATCCTCTTTGCGAGGATGCTACAAACAGGGTTTACCAGGTCGGCAGCACAGGAGGCTCAACCTATCAATGGACAGTACCCGCTTCAATAGATATCAGTTCCCCTCAGGGTATGTACTTCATAATCGTTGATGCAGTTCCGGGAGTGGCAACACCACACGATACAATCTATGTTGTGGAGACTTTCACCTCCACCACAGCCTGTGTGGGGAAACCCGTTAAATTCCCGATCACCGTCTCCCCGATAATTCCCGGAACCCTCGTATCAGGACCTGCGACGATATGCCAGTATGATACGGCAACTTATTCAGTTCCTGAAAATCCGGGTTCAGTATACTCATGGAGCCTGCCTCCCGGAGCATATATCATCAGCAACCCCGACCTTCATGAAGTAGATGTCGTATTTCCTGTAGCAGGATCTGGCAATGTTACAGCCTATGAATCAAACGGAGCATGTTCAAAATTCCATACTCCCCTCCTGGTTACAATCAATCAGCTTCCTACGCTGAACAGCCCACTCACCCCACCGGCAATCTGCAGCGGCTCGATTTTCAACTACACTGCCACAAGCGCCACAGCAGGAGCTACGTTTACCTGGTCACGCGAAACCATTGCAGGTATAACAGAACCCGGAACCACGGGAGCAGGTAACATAAGCGAATCCCTCACAAACACCTCAACAGC
>DAINPM010000024.1:0-26348 GCA_036743455.1 Bacteroidales bacterium
GGGGGGAAAGCGTTCGAACCGAGGCGTTTAACGCCGAGCTCGTGAGCGGCATGTGTGAAGGCCATGTGGGCGCGAACAATCGCTCCGGGATCACAAATGGTAGCTAAAAACAGCTGCCATTTATATTTCAGGTATAACAGAATCAACAACTATCCAGTAATCAGGAGCGATGAGAACGCGAAGGGGGGGAAAGCGTTCGAACCGAGGCGTTTAACGCCGAGCTCGTGAGCGGCATGTGTGAAGGCCATGTGGGCGCGAACAATCGCTCCGGGATCACAAATGGTAGCTAAAGAGAGTGTTCGAATTGGTCCGATACATCAGTAACAATGAGAATGCGAAGCGAAGCAAGAAGGCTTGAAACCAGGTGTTTAAAATCTTATTATATCTATCATTTTTGTGATTGCTTCGCATTCTTCCGGATCTTTAACAGCTGAGAGTCCGATAAGACTTCTTGCATAGTTAAGATCTTCCCGTGCGATGAAGTCTTTCCCTATTATAAGATAATATATAATTGCCGATTTAAGAGTATTTGCTTTTATTCTAAAAGTATGAGGACTTAACCGTGCAGGGAAAAGATGAATAAATCTGAACGTATCATCATTATATTGCACTATCCAGCGTGATTTGTCTGATAATGTAATGCTTTTATACTTACGGTGATCATATCCTGCCCACTTGCGAAAAGTATCCTGTTCAATGATATTCAGTGACCTGATGATTGATATAACTTCATCGCAGATTTGTCTAACCCCCAGGGATCCGTTGTACACATCCATCACTGATGATCCTATATACCTGAGTTCTCTGACAAAATTTTCATGATAAAAGTCATTATTATCACGCAACCTTTCCGCTATAAAATCCCTTATATATATAAGATGATGTTTGAGAGGATTAAAAATCAAAGGTTGTGGTATATTGGGCATAAGAAAGATAATTAATTTATAAGATTATTTTAATTATAAAAAAAATCATTTTAGTACAGATTTCCACATGTTTAAGTTAAAAAATGTTAATATAGCTGATATTAATTATCACATATCTAACAATATTCAATTCAGTTTTTTTTGTTTTTTTAAGTAAAACTTTCATATATTTACATTTCGTATTTAAACAGGATTAGAAAATTACTTAAATTTAAATTTAAACATTAACCCAAAACCCACTGATTATGAAGTATTATGACTCTGCCTAATTTCTGTACTCAACCCAGAAATAATTTTACATGTTTTAACACTCTGTTTTTTTTAACAGTCGATTACACTGACTACATACTGAAGAGTAGATTAGTGTATAATTATTTAATTAAATCTAAATTATGAAAAAAATCAATTATTTGCTACGGACGGAATTAAGGTCTCGTCCGGAAAAACCAAGCAGAATTTCACAATTCTGGATTCTCCTGATTTTGTTTGCATTTTTTGGTTTCTTCCAGAGCACAGCAGTCACTTACGGCTCCTCTGCGGTTGATGATGGTCTTGTGACCGTTACCAGCAATGCAGACAATGCAGTAGCTGATCTCGACCAGAAGAGGGTGACCGGTGTAATCAGGAATGAAGTGGGAGACCCGCTTGCCGGTGCCACCATACAGGTGCAGGGAACAACACTTGGTACCCTGACCGATGGTGAAGGAAGATTCTCAATTGAGGTACCAAACGAAAATGCAGTTCTTGTAATATCCTTTATTGGATATGTACAACAGGAAATATCTGTTGCAGGAAGAAATACCGTTGACCTTGAACTTCAGCCGACTCTTGAGAGTCTGGAAGAAGTTGTAGTTGTTGGATACGGTACTCAGAAAAGAACAACAGTAACAGGTTCCGTGAGTGTTGTTAAAGGTGATGAAGTAGCCAAAGTGCCGGTTTCAAATATAACCAACGCTATGGCCGGTAAACTTGCCGGTGTTCTCTCACGGCAGGATGGCGGACAACCGGGACAGGACAATGCTGATATTTATATCAGGGGTGTTGCCACGACCGGAGAATCTTCACCTTTGATAGTTGTCAACGGTGTTATCCGTGACAATATCAACCAGATCGACCCTTCTACCATTGAGTCTGTGACAGTACTGAAAGATGCTTCTGCCGTTGCTCCTTACGGAATGGGTGGTGCAAATGGTGTTATTCTCATCACAACAAAAACCGGATCAGAAGGGATGCCAACTCTTACTTTCAATGCTTATTATGGAATGCAGACTCCTACTTATTATCCTGAGCTTCTCGATGCAGTTGATTACATGAAACTGCGTAATGAGTCAACTCTGAATGCAAATCCTGATGCTGTGGAACTGCCATTCGATCCGGACGTAATTGCAAACTATGCTGAATTACATGCCAGTGATCCCGACAGATATCCTGACAGTGATACCAAGGAACTGGTTAACCTGATGATACCTATCCAGAAATATGACCTGCAGGTAAGCGGAGGCAGCGAAAAAACAAAATATTTTGCCAGTCTCGGTTATTTTGGACAGGATGGTTTGTTTGAAAGGGTTAATTACAACAGGTTCAATGTAAACCTGAGTCTCGATACAAAAGTTACAAATACAACAACCGTTGCTCTCTCTTTCCTTGGAACCGTAGAGGAAAGAAATGACCTTGATGTTGCTTCTTCTGCTAGTCAGCTTTTCAGAAACGGTTATAAATTCATCCCTACCGAATCGATCTATTATTCAAACGGTCTGTGGGGTCAGTTTGCAGGTAACTCTCCAGTGGCTGTACTTGAAGGAGACGGATATGAAAAAGACGAAGACAATACAGTTCTTACTTCCATATCAGTTGAACAGCAGATACCCTGGATACAGGGTCTGAGTGTTAAAGGTTCTTTTAGTTATGACACTAGACTGGGTTATACCAAAGGATGGCACACTCCTTTTATTTATTATGTGATAGACCTGAATACGACACCATATTCCTTTTCACAGTCAGTCTCGACACAGGAAGGAAATGTTCCGGCATATACATACCTTACCCAGACTGATACAAGGAGAAGATATTATACATATCAGGGGTATTTGAACTATGCAAGGTCTTTCGGTTTACATGATATAACAGGACTGGTTGTTGCGGAGGCCAGGAATAATAATTACGATCGTCTTTACGGCCGCCGGAACAATTTTGCTGTTGGTATTGATGAACTCGACCTCGGTAGTTCAGACAAAGGTGATTACGACAACGGAGGTTCTTCTTCTGTCGGAGCACAGATAGGATACGTCTACAGGTTCGGATATACTTACAACGACAGGTATATGTTCGAAGCATCCGGACGTTACGACGGACACTACTATTTTGCTCCGGGTAAAAGATGGGGTTTCTTCCCTGCCTTTTCCGTTGGATGGAGAATATCAGAAGAAGATTTCATGCAGGGTCTTTCATGGCTAAACAATCTGAAACTTAGAGGATCATGGGGTAAATCAGGAAACCTTGCCGGTAGCCCTTACCAGTATCTTTCAGGTTATAATCTTGCCGGTAACCAGGCTATTTTCGGATCAGGTACACTGGTACAGGGTGCTTATGTTAACACAGAAAACAATCCTAATATAACATGGGAAATTGCACAGAAAACAGACGTTGGTTTTGAAGCAGGACTGTGGCGTGATCTGCTGACTGTTGAATTTGACTTCTTCTACGAAAAGAGATCCGGTATGCTCTTGAGCCCTGCTATTACAGTACCTTATGAATACGGACTGAATCTTGCACAGGAAAACGCAGGTAAGATGGATAACTATGGTGTCGAACTTCAGCTTGGAAGCAGACATACATTCCAGAATGGTCTTAACTTCAACATAACAGGTAATGTAAGCTATGCAAAAAACAAGATGGTTGAGACTTTCGAAACAGCTGCCACTTATAACAATCCTAACCGGAGACGGACCGGAAGACCTTTAGGCACAAATTTCGGTTATAGAGCTCTGGGCCTGTTCACAACAGATGATGATGTTGATGGTGATGGTGACATTGATGCTGACGATGGCTATACTATTGAACAATGGGGTGATCTTCAGCCGGGTGATATCAAGTACGAGGATGTAAGTGGCCCTGATGGTTTACCTGATGGGAAGATCGACAGTAATGATGAAGTTGTTATCGGTTATCCAAGCAATTATCCGCTTTTAACTTTCGGATTGAATCCGAATTTAAACTGGAAAGGTTTTGACCTCAGCTTGTTCTTCCAGGGTTCTGCTATGACATCCTATGGATTCGATAATTTCCAGACAGTGCCGTTCCTTAATAATAACAGTAACGCTGCTTATGAATATTGGAATAACCGCTGGACTCCTGAAAACCAGGATGCCAAATATCCGATAGCCGATCCTTCACCAACCACTAACAATACTCAGAACAGTTCTTTCTGGCAGTGGAGCACCTCATACATGAGGCTTAAAAATGCACAGTTCGGTTATACACTTCCAATAACTGTTATGAATAGACTTAAAATGCAGAGCATACGAGTTTATGTGGCAAGTCAGAACTTGTTCACTATAAGTAAGCTTAAATTCGTTGACCCTGAAATGCCTTATGATACAGGTTATCCGAATATGAAGACATTTACAGTGGGTGCAAATGTAACCTTCTAGTTGTAACAATTAAAAAAAATAATACTATGATAAAGTTTAAGACAATCAGGAACATTGGATTGGCAGGACTACTTCTCTTCGGGTTGTATTCCTGTAACCAGGAAGACTTCCTGGAAACTGTAGATAAATCGAAGTTGACCGATGCTACTATGTGGGAAACTGAAGGTAATGCAGACATTTATCTGAATGACTGCTACGGAGACCTGCCGGCAAAGTCGAATCAGCCAGATAACCTTGATAATTTCACTCCTGATAACGATGCCGGTTTCTACTACACTTCATGGAACTGGAAACAGGGAATCGTAAGAGCATCAGGATACAGCAACGGTAACCATTCCGTGTGGTTCGGCACAAACGGTCCCGGCCAGTATGAAGGATGGAATGCCTATTATACCAAAATCAGAAAGCTGAATACTTTTATTGCTAAAATTACTGAAAATAAAGCAAATTTTTCCGAAGAGTGGTATAACAAGAGAATGGATGAAGCCAGATTCCTGCGCTCATATTTTTACAGCGAAGGTTTTCAGGAACTGGGTGGAATGGTAATACTCACAGAGCCTCAGAACAGGACTGAAATGACAGAAGCTGAAATGCTTTTGCCAAGAAGTACATTCGAAGAAACTTTGGATTTTATAGTGGGTGAACTTACCGATATAGTAAATAACGGTTATCTCGAAGTTAAATATAACAATGGTAATTCTGATGCTGGAAGAGCTACGCTTGGTGCTGCTCAGATGCTGAAAGGATGGCTACAGTTATTTGCAGCCAGCCCTGCCTATAATTCAGCTGACCCTGCTGTACCTAACGAAGCAAGCAATCAGGATCTCCAGAGCTTTGCAACTCCTGATCCGGGTAGATGGGCTGACGCTGCAGCTACCTTCAAGGATTTCATGGAAACATGGGGACATCTTGGTGATAAGACCTATGATCTCTTCCCTTCCATGAAAGAGTTCTGGTATGAAGCCAATGAATATAATTCAGAAGTTGTCTGGGATAAACAACATGTCGGTATCGGTATTGGCGGTGGTATATCAAATACTTTTGATACCTATGGCGGACCTGTATGGATACATGGTACATATTATACATGGGGTAACTACTGTCCGACCCAGGAAGTCGTTGACGAATATCAGATGGCTAACGGTCTGGATATTGACGATCCCGGATCAGGATATGATCCCCAGGATCCCTATGTCGGAAGAGAACAAAGGTTCTATGATTTCATCGTATATGACGGTGCCGAATATTATCAGGACTGGATGACTGAACCATATACTCTCTATACCAGGGTAGATAAGGTCAATCCGCATGATAATGAGATAGATATGGGTCGTGACGATGTTGGTAATACAGGTTATTATTACAAAAAGAGACTTGATAATCTTCATCCGAGAGGTGGTAACCAATGCGGTATGAACCATGTTTATTACCGTTATGCAGAAGTAGTACTTGGTTATGCAGAAGCACAGAATGAAGCTGTTGGTCCTGACCAGTCAGTTTATGATGCAGTTAATGCTATCAGGCAGAGACCTGGTACTGATCTTCCTCCTCTTCCAGCCGGCCTCTCACAGGCAGAGATGCGTGAAGCCATTCACCATGAGAGAAGGATCGAATTTGTCTATGAACACAAGAGACTCTTTGATCTGTGGCGCTGGAAACAGGCAGAAATAGATATTGACGGAGACCTTCACGGAATGTACATTTCAAATACTGTTCCGGCTGATAACTCAGGAGTCTGGACATATGATGTAATTGGCCTCGCACATCCTATGACATTTAACCAGGAAATGTACTTCAACCCAATTCCTCAGTCTGCAATAGACAGGAATCCACAGCTTAAACAAAACTGGGGATACTAATAATTAAAGTTATACGATTATTTGATATAAGAGGGGGTCTCAATAGTGGGGCACCTTCTTTTTTTTTAGAAAAAGAACTCATAAATATTGCTGAAACAGACCTTGTATTTCTCTGTTGAACAAGGATGATATATGATCAGTATTAACTCAGAAAAACCATTATTTTTATTAATTTTGAATAAATACTAAAAAAAGTGCTACGGAAGATTAACAGAAAATCAATAGAAATTTTTATTACAGGAGCCCTGCTTGTAGCATATTTTCTTTATTTTGCCCTTTTTAACCGCTATCATATTAATTATCAGGAACAAAATCAACTGTTCCTGTGGAATCTGGATTTTATAAAAGATCAGTTTTCTTTACCCGGAGGTATGGTACTCTATGTGGGTAGCTTTTTTACACAGTTCTTTGTTTATTCATGGCTGGGAGCTTTTATCTTTACAATTAATGCCTTTGCAGTATTTTTGCTTTCGTCTTATATTCAGAAGAAACATGGTTTTAATAATATAATTATCTCTTTTGTCCCGGTGTGGCTGCTGACAATACTGCAGAGTAATGAATTATTTATATTCAGTCAGGCTCTGGGTTTTCTGGCACTCATGTCTTTTTGTGCCTTATACATCAGTATAGATAAAACAAGAATACGTTATATCCTCTTTTTTGCCGGCTGGCCTCTTTTGTACATTCTGGCAGGTGGGTTTTCTATTCCGGCAGTAATTTTATGTGTTCTTCATGAATTACTTTTCAGGAAAGAAGACCGGAAGTACTTGATCTCTTTTCTCTTTTTAATTACCGGATTCCTGATACCTTTTCTTTCATCAAAACTGATCTATTATATTCAGCCTGATAAGATCTTTACCTATCCTCTAATTTTAGAATTGCCTTCCTTTTATCTGTATTCTCTGATAATATTTTTGATCTGGGCTCCTCTGGCTCTTATTATAAGCTATTTAGTTAACCTGAGAATAAAAGTAAAGAACAGCTTATTATCATGGAATCTGACCAATGTGTTAGCAGGAGCTCTTATTATTGTAGCTATGACTTTTGTTATTTCCAGATATGCCTATAATAAGAATGCAGATATGATGTTCGGTATTGACCATCATGTCCAGCAGTCTGAATGGGAAAAAGTGTTAAACCTGTCGGACAGGTATCCCGGATATAACACTCTGGTGATCTATTACACAAATATTGCTTTATATAAAAGTGGTCAGCTCTTTGATAAAATGTTCTTCTACCCCCAGATCGGATCAAGAGGCTTGAGACTGCCATGGGCACGTAACCTGAACCTCTTTTTCGGAGGGGAGCTGTTCTACCAGATGTCCTACAATAGTGAGTCTATCCACTGGGCATTCGAAGCTCTTGTCGCAAAAGGATTAAATCCCAGATCCCTGAAAAGACTTGCTGTAGGATTTATTGTAAACGGACACTATGATATTGCTGAGAAATATATTGCAATATTGGACCAGACACTTTTTTACAGAAAATGGGCAAAGAAATATCAGAGGTATGTTGATGATCCGGCATTGTGTAAAAATGATCCTGAATTAAAGAGACACATCAATCTGAAGACCAAATCAAATTATTTTTCCGAAGTTACCGGGATGAATCTGCCGGATCTGCTGTCCGATCATCCTGAAAATAAAATGGCATACCACTATTTAGTAGCTTCTTTGCTTCTGGATAAAAACCTTGAAGGTTTTGCAAATGCAATAATGAGTATCGGAAATTATGGGTATAAAAGATTACCTCTGCATATCCAGGAAGCCTTGCTGTTTTATAATTTCTACGAGCACAAGGATGTTATACCGGAAGGGTTTTCGATAAGCCCGGAAGTCATAACAAGATTTGATGATTATGCTACTACTTATACCAGGTTCAGGACTGACAGGGCAGCTGCCTCTTATGCTCTGAAAAAGAAACATGCTAATACATACTGGTATTATCTTCAATTCATTAACAACTGATATTAATATTACTATGAAAATCATAAAACAGATAAGAATATCAATAATCTGCATGGTTCAAATTATATTATTTTTTACTCTGTTAAGCTGCAACAGGCAAATGCCCGATTTTATAGAACTTGGGGAAAATGCAGATCTTTATCCTGATTATACTTCAATTACAATTCCTCCGAATATTGCTCCATTGAATTTCAGAATAAATGCAGATGCCGATAAATATATGACCAGGTTCTATAATTCAGATGGGTTTGAATTTATAATATCTTCAGGAGATGGGGATATTGAAATTCCTTTAAAGAAATGGGAAAATCTTTTATCAGCATCAGTATCAAAGGAATACTATATGGATATTCTTATTAGAAAAGATGACCAATGGCAAAAGTATAATACAGTTACTAACAAGGTAGCATCCGACCCCATAGATAAGTATTTGGCATACAGGCTCATCGAGCCTGAATTTGAGACATGGAATGTGATGGGCCTTTATCAGAGGAATCTCGAGAATTTTGATGAGACACCTTTGTTGCTGAACAGGGTAACGGACGGGGATTGCATGAATTGCCATACCTTTTGCAGGAACAGAAGTGATATTATGACATTTCACATAAGAGGACAACATGCAGGTACTGTTATCATAAGGGATGGCGATATTACTAAAGTAAATACCAAAACAGACAGTACTATAGCCCCGGGTATGTATCCTGCATGGCATCCCTCAGGCAGGTACATTGCTTTCACCAATAACAGGATTGTTCAGAGTTATCATGCAATACCCGAACGAACGGTTGAAGTATATGATACATTGTCAAACATTATCATTTATGATGCTGAAAAGAATATAATTACCAGTTGTCGTGATCTGTCTGATCCGGACAGACTTGAGACATTCCCAACTTGGTCTCCGGATGGTAAATATCTCTACTATTGTTGCGCAGATAAGCATTTTGTAAAAAAACCGGATTATGAGAGTTTCATGGATACTTACAGCCAGATCCGTTATGACCTTCTGCGTATAGCTTTCGATGAGGAAAGTTGTTCATTCGGTGAAGTCGATACGGTACTTAAAGTGTCGGATCAGGTGTGCAGTGTTTCGTTTCCCAGGATATCACCTGACGGAAGATACCTGCTCTTTAACAAATCGGAACATGGGAATTTAACTATCTGGCATCCTGAAACTGATCTGTACCTGCTGGATCTTACCACAGGTGAAGTATCCCTGCCCGGTATTAACAGTGACAAATCAGACAGTTTTCATACATGGTCATCAACAGGACGGTGGATAGTCTTCAGCAGCAGACGGGATGACGGATTATTATATACAAAACCTTATTTTGCATATTTTGATACATCAGGACAGGCTCATAAACCTTTTGTATTACCGCAGAAAACTCCGGATTTTTATTTCAAAATAATGAAATCATTTAATCTTCCTGAACTTATTACTTCACGGATTGAGTACAATCCCAGGAAGTTTGCCGGAATTATCAAAGCTCAGGCGGAAGATGTTGATTATAAGTCTTTTTATAACAAAGAAGGTGAGTAAAGTATCTCAAATTAGAATACGGAAAGTGATCACTAAATATACCCGGGAATATCAGCTGAAAGGAATATTTCCCGGTCAATAGTGTCTATAATATATTAAGTATCTCTTAATTTTCATAAATATAGAGATACTCTGAAATACATATTTGTTTAACCACTTAAATAATTAATAATGAAAGTGAAATTTTACCGAGCATTTCTTTTGCTGCTCTTTTGTCTGCTTGTGGTGGCTTTTATGCCGGGTAGCCAGGCTGTCAAAAAGCCTGTTTATCTGAATACTTCATATTCGTTTGCAGAGAGGGCGGCTGATCTGGTATCAAGGTTGACACCGGAAGAAAAACAAAGCCTTCTTGGTAACAGCATGGCTGCTGTTCCAAGGCTTGGGATCAATTCGTACAACGTATGGGGTGAAGCTCTTCATGGTGTTGTGGGTATGTTCAATCCAAGTGCAGGAGCTGCTACCTCTTTTCCGGGCAGTGCATCCCTGGGTTCAGCATGGGATCCCGACCTGATGGAACGTGAGACAACAGTTATCTCAGAGGAAGGAAGAGGTTTTAATTATGATGTCATCAGTAATCTTACATACTGGTCGCCTGTTGTAGAGCCGGCCAGAGACCCCAGGTGGGGAAGGACAGGAGAATCTTTCGGAGAAGACCCTTTCCTTGTGTCCGAAATCGGAGGGGCCTTCGTAAGAGGAATGATGGGATATGACCCCGTATATCTTAAAACAGTACCATGCGGGAAACACTATTTTGCCAATAACAGTGAGTTTGACCGGCATACCGGTAGCTCAAATATGGATGACAGAGATATGTGGGAGTATTATCTGTCGCCTTACAAATACATTATTGAAAGAGATAAACTGCCCAGCATAATGACCTGTTACAATGCAGTGAACGGTGTACCTGTATCAGCCAGCAGGTTCTATGTAGATACTATTGCCCGTAAAATATACGGATTGGATGGTTATGTAACAGGCGACTGTGCTGCAATTGAAGATATAGAAACAGGTCACTTCTATGCTGAATCAGGTGCTGAGGCAACAGCTATGGGCCTTAAAACAGGTGTGGATACTGACTGTGGCAGTTACTATCAGGCTTATGCTCTTGAGGCTCTTGAAAAAGGTCTGATAAGAGAAGCAGATATGGATATAGCTCTTGTCAATATGTTCACAATACGAATGAGAATGGGAGAATTTGATCCTAAAAGCAAAGTTCCCTTTGCGCATATACTGCCTGATGTAGTTAATTCTCCCGGCCATATTGCTTTGGCAGAAGAAGTAGCAACAAAAACTCCTGTTCTGTTAAAGAATAATGTCATCACCGGTACAGGAGAAAAAATTCTTCCTATAAATGCCAAAGCTGTTAAAAAGATTGCACTTATCGGTCCGCATGCCGAAAAAGTTGAACTTGGACCCTATTCAGGCAGACCTGATGAGAATAATATGATATCACCTCTTCAGGGCATTAGAAATTATTTGGCTGACAGGGGAATAGAAGCTGAAGTGGTATGTAGCTCCGGAGCCAGTACCTCAAGCAGAAACAATCTGTTTTTCATACTCGATTTTGTAATTAAGAAAAGCGATGGTTCAACTGTCAGATACGATGCAACCAAATTTGCTTCGGCATCACAGGGCATAGCAATCGGTTCAGGGATGAGTGATGAAAACTCTGTACGGAATATTGTAGATGGAAACTGGACCTCTTATACAAATGTTGACCTGTCAGATATGGAAGCAATAACCCTGAGACTGAATGTTCCCGGTGACGGAGGTACCATTGAGGCAAGAGTAGGTTCACCCACAGGAAACGTTGTTGCATCTTTCGATGCTTCACTGCGTGAAGGTGAAAGAAGAGCAGGTCCGTTTGGCGGTGCAAAAACTATCGAAGGGAAAATTAACCAGTTGGGGCTTACTGGTCCTCAGAATGTTTTCCTTGTTTACCGTGCATCAGCAATTGCCCCTATTGATGAAGAGACACTGGAGATGGCAAGAACAGCCGACGTGGCAATAGTCTTTGGCGGTACAGATGATCAGACAGCCAATGAGGAAAGTGACAGGCTGACTCTCACCCTTCCCGGAAACCAGTACGAATTAATAGAAGCAGTAGCTTCAGTCAATCCGAATACTGTAGTAGTAATGCAGACCCTTGGCATGGTAGAGGTAGATCAGTTCAAGGATAATCCGAATGTAGCCGGGATTATATGGACAGGCTTTAACGGACAGGCACAGGGAGCGGCTATGGCCAGAATACTTTTCGGAGATGTGAATCCCGGAGGTAAGCTCAATGCCACATGGTATAAATCGGTTAACGATCTGCCTCCGATAACTGACTATACACTCAGGGGAGGTAATAATAAGAACGGGAGGACCTATTGGTATTTCGACAAGGATGTTAGTTATGAGTTTGGATATGGTTTGTCGTATACCACTTTTGAGTACAGTAATTTCAGTATCAGCAGCAGTTCGATAACGCCGAATGACAAGGTAACAGTCAGCGTAGATGTGAAGAATACCGGTGAGAGGGATGGAGATGAGGTAGTACAGATATATGTAAAGACACCTGACAGTCCGGCTTCACTGGAAAGGCCAATAAAGAGGCTGAAAGGATTTAAGAGGGTTACTATAGCATCAGGTCAGACGAAGCGGGTATCAATAGATATTGATTGTTATGATCTGTGGTTCTGGGATGCGGATAACGACAGGATCACTTTTGATCAGGGACGATATGTATTTGAGATAGGAGCCTCATCGAGAGATATAAAGGGACAGGTAGAAGCCAGGCTGAGCGGCAGATATAATCCTGAGCTTAAAG
This sequence comes from Bacteroidales bacterium, assembly GCA_036743455.1. Lineage (GTDB taxonomy): Bacteria > Bacteroidota > Bacteroidia > Bacteroidales > VadinHA17 > LD21. The sequence continues at coordinate 12,758 of DAINPM010000024.1, forward strand.
TGGTTGTTGCCGAATGCGGGGAAGTGGTTCTTAAACCCGGAGCGACAGTACAGACAAGTGTGACGGCAGCTATGACAGATGACAGTTTCTATGATATCAGTAAGGCTGGTGTTAGTTACATGAGCAATAATCCTGAGGTGGCAAGTGTTGACGGGAAAGGGCTGGTTACAGCCAGAGGAGTAGGAGTGGCAACGATTACTGCATATGTAACAATAGATGGCAAGACGGTATCAGACAGCTATCCTCTGAAAGTGATGCCTGACCTTAAAGCTGCTTCACTGGCTGTTAATGGTAAAACAGTAAAAGGATTCAATCCCGATGTAAACAGTTACAGCTATATGATATCCGGATCCTCTTCCAAAGCACCGCAGGTAACAGCTTCAGCTAAAGCTGAAAAAATAGAGGTTGATATTCTTCAGGCTGAAGTAGTTCCCGGAACTGCAGTTGTTACTCTAAAAGATAATACCACTGTGGAAGAAAATCAATATTATATAAATTTTGGTATCCGATCAGTCACTGATCAGTTCAATAGCTCCACTCCCGGAAAACAATGGACATGGATAAGGGAGAATCCTTCCAACTGGAGCCTGTCAAAAAAACCCGGATCGCTTGTTATTACAAGTGCTGAAGGAGAGATACAGGGAGACAGTAACAATGCAGAAAATATATTGTTACAAAGTGCCAACACAGACTGGACTATCACTTCCGGAGTCACTTTCTCAAGGAAGCCCTCAGGCTTTGGGCAGAATGGAGGATTGATAGCTTACCAGGATGATGATAATTATATCAAGCTTGTTTATAGTTCAGGTGGTGGGCGTATGGGTGGTTTCGGTGGCTCCGGAGCTCCTTCTCCCGGATCTTTATTACTCGTAGTGGAAGAAAACGGACATCAGAAAAATGCTGCAACACTAAGCATGAATGATATAATCAGAGATGATAATAAATTGTTTCTGAGGCTTCAGAGACAAGGAAGCAAGTATACTGCTTCGTGTTCTGTTGACGGCAGAAAATTTATTCCTGTAGGAACAGCAGATATAATGTTGAAAGATGTAATGGCTGGGATGATAGCATGTAACGGAGTTCCTCTCTCATCCCGCTTTGGTAATTTCCCTGGAATGACAGGGATGCAGAGACCAAGTGAACCTGAAACACCGTTTGAAGTTATGTTCGATTATTTCCACATTATTAACCGTGGATTAAGATAGAAAACTGATAATAGCAGGAAAACGCGAACATTTATTAAGGGAAAAGGAGCAATTATTTTTTTATTTGCTCCTGCCCTTATTTAGGTTTTGTGGTCGATAACTCTGTAAACGAATAAATATATATAATCAACTTAACTTAAATTATTATGAAAAAAATGTTTTTACGATCAGCAACATTGTTTGTTTTCTGTATCGTAATTATGGCTTTTATGCCGGGAAGTAATCCCGACAGGGTGCCTGCTTATCTTAACACTGCATATTCTTTTGAAGAGAGGGCAGCAGATCTGGTTTCCAGACTGACATCCGAAGAAAAGCAGAGTTTGTTGGGGAATAATATGGCAGCTGTGCCAAGGTTGGGTATCAACGTTTACAATGTGTGGGGAGAAGCTCTTCACGGTGTTGTTGGGCGATATAGCAACAGCGGCAGAACAGCCACTTCATTTCCTAACAGTGTAGCTCTTGGAGCTGCCTGGGATCCTGAACTGATGAAGCGCGAAACATCAGTGATTTCTGAAGAAGCCCGCGGATTTAATTATGAACAGATCTATACTCTTACTTACTGGTCACCAGTTGTGGAACCGGCCAGAGATCCCCGCTGGGGAAGGACAGGCGAATCCTTCGGAGAAGATCCTTTTCATATATCAAAAATAGCCAGTGGCTTCATTCAGGGTATTATGGGGAATGATCCTGTTTACTATAAGGCAGTCCCCTGTGGAAAGCATTATTTTGCCAATAACAGTGAGTTTAACCGTCATACAGGAAGCTCAGACATGGATGACAGAGATATGAGAGAATTTTATCTCCAGCCTTATAAATCTCTTATTGAGAAAGACGGATTACCCAGTATTATGACATGTTATAATGCTGTTAACGGAGTCCCTATGTCGGCAGATAAGTATCTTGTTGATACAATAGCAAGAAAAACCTACGGACTAAAAGGGTATATAACAGGCGACTGTGCTGCTATCAGCGATATTTATACAGGACATAATTATGCCAGCAGTCCTGCTGAAGCTGCTGCAATGGGATTAAAATCGGGTGTTGATACTGATTGCGGAAGCGTTTATCAGACAAGTGCCCTTGATGCCCTGGCACAAGGTCTTATCACAGAGGCTGATATGGATCGTGCTTTGGTTAATATGTTTACTATACGTATGAAGCTCGGGGAATTTGATCCCAAAAGCAAGGTTCGTTATTCCGGAATACGCCCGAATGTTATAAATGCTCCGGGTCATATAGCATTGGCAGAAGAGGTAGCAACAAAGACTCCTGTCCTGTTAAAGAATAATGTAGTTGCTGTAACAGGGGAAAAAGCTCTTCCTCTGAAAGCTGAGGTGGTAAAGAAAATAGCTGTTATAGGCCCTCAGTCAGAGAGAGTGGAGTTGGGTCCTTATTCAGGTACCCCTGAAGATTCTCTGAGTATAACACCCCTGGCAGGAATAATAAATTTCATAGAAAGGAATAATCTTAATATCGAAGTTGTAAACAGCGAAGGAGGAAATACATCAAGCCGTAGTGACTTCTTTAATGTAGCAGGTTTTTCTGTGGTTAAAAAAGACGGAACGGTAAAGGATTTTGATGCTTCGAAATATGATGCAGCAGCTAACGGGCTGGTGTTAAGTGCCGGAATGGGAACTGTTGCTTCAGTGAGAGGGATCAAAGACGGAGACTGGACTGCATATAATAATATTGATCTGACAGATGCCGATTCACTGAAAGTTAATTTAACTGTAAACAGTACCCTTGGAGGTATCGTTGAAGCCAGACTGGGATCTGTGTCAGGCAGTCTGATTGCTACCATTGAAGTGGCAGGAAACCCGCCCAGAGGGATGGGAATGATGGGTTTTGGCAGAAACAGGCCCGTTACAGCTAAAATAAATACTTTGGGAATAACAGGTAATCAGACTCTGGTTCTTGTATACCGGGCACCGGAAACAACAGCTATTGATAAGGAGACACTCAAGATGGCAGCCTCAGCTGATGTTGCAGTTATTTTTGTCGGTACAGATGACAGAACAGCAGGAGAGGAGTCTGACAGATTTTCTTTACTGCTTCCCGGTAATCAGTATAATCTTATAGAAGCAGTAGCCTCAGTCAATCCGAATACTGTAGTAGTAATGCAGACCCTTGGCATGGTAGAGGTAGATCAGTTCAAGGATAATCCGAATGTAGCCGGGATTATATGGACAGGCTTTAACGGACAGGCACAGGGAGCGGCTATGGCCAGAATACTTTTCGGAGATGTGAATCCCGGAGGTAAGCTCAATGCCACATGGTATAAATCGGTTAACGATCTGCCTCCGATAACTGACTATACACTCAGGGGAGGTAATAATAAGAACGGGAGGACCTATTGGTATTTCGACAAGGATGTTAGTTATGAGTTTGGATATGGTTTGTCGTATACCACTTTTGAGTACAGTAATTTCAGTATCAGCAGCAGTTCGATAACGCCGAATGACAAGGTAACAGTCAGCGTAGATGTGAAGAATACCGGTGAGAGGGATGGAGATGAGGTAGTACAGATATATGTAAAGACACCTGACAGTCCGGCTTCACTGGAAAGGCCAATAAAGAGGCTGAAAGGATTTAAGAGGGTTACTATAGCATCAGGTCAGACGAAGCGGGTATCAATAGATATTGATTGTTATGATCTGTGGTTCTGGGATGCGGATAACGACAGGATCACTTTTGATCAGGGACGATATGTATTTGAGATAGGAGCCTCATCGAGAGATATAAAGGGACAGGTAGAAGCCAGGCTGAGCGGCAGATATAATCCTGAGCTTAAAGTGGTTGTTGCCGAATGCGGGGAAGTGGTTCTTAAACCCGGAGCGACAGTACAGACAAGTGTGACGGCAGCTATGACAGATGACAGTTTCTATGATATCAGTAAGGCTGGTGTTAGTTACATGAGCAATAATCCTGAGGTGGCAAGTGTTGACGGGAAAGGGCTGGTTACAGCCAGAGGAGTAGGAGTGGCAACGATTACTGCATATGTAACAATAGATGGCAAGACGGTATCAGACAGCTATCCTCTGAAAGTGATGCCTGACCTTAAAGCTGCTTCACTGGCTGTTAATGGTAAAACAGTAAAAGGATTCAATCCCGATGTAGAAGGTTACAGTTATCGTCTTAAGAATACAGCCCCGGTGCCTCAGGTAAGCGCAGTAGCCTCAGGAAATAATGTCACAATTGATATTGAACAGGCAGAATCTGTTCCCGGGACAGCTATTATCACCCTCACAGATAACATTACCGTGGAAAAGAGCTTTTACAATGTTAACTTTGGTACCAAAGCAGTAAAGGATGAATTCAAAGCTACTTCTCTGGGCAGTCAGTGGCAGTGGGTAAGAGAAGATCCGGCCAACTGGAGCCTTTCGGAAAAAAGTGGGCATTTGGTTATAACTGCGGAGGAAGGAGATCTGGTATCAGAAAACAATAATGCAAAAAATATATTATTGCAGGATGCCAACACCGACTGGATCATTGACAGTAAGATAGTGTTCTCAAGGAGACCGGCAGGATTCTCTGAAAATGCAGGCTTACTGGCTTATCAGGATGATGATAATTTTGTTAAAGTGGTTTACACGGCCGGCGGATTCAGAAGGAGAGGTATGGGAGGATTCGGTGGCTCTTCAGGAGCCCAGGCCGGGATGGTGGAGATGATAGTTGAAAAAGATGGATACGAATCATCTGAAGCCACACTGGATCTGGAAGGTATAATTGGGAAAAATAATACCCTTATCATCAGGTTTGAAAAGACAGGAAACCTTTATACAGCATCATGTTCATCAGACGGCAGGAACTTCAGTGTTATAGGAACAGCTGAGATCATGCTGAAGGATGTCAAAGCCGGAATGATAACATGTAATGGAGTTCAGCCCACAGGTATGAGAGGCTTCCCCGGGATGTTCGGGCAACAGGGACAACAGTCACAACAGGTACCTTTCGAAGCAGCTTATGATTATTTTCATATAAAGAGTAAGGGTTTGAAATAAGCTTATCCACTATGATTATTGATGATCCGGGAAAAGGCAGGATCATGATAAGCAGCTGATTAATCCCCCGTATATATAATGCATTTACGGGGGATTTTTATTCGTTATAATGAAAATCATTTTTATACTGAAAAAAACTTGGCTATCTTTGATATATCAACAGAAGAAATCTATTCAACTTCTGACAGGATATAGATTTTGTTTAACTCGCCAACAGAATTTCCGGAACAGAGAATTCTGAAATTAAAAGTCAGGAGACTATAAGTCATTAATAATTATAAAATTACTGCTATGATTAAAAGTAATTACAGATTTGTTTATTTTAGTGTTTGTTGTTTTATAGTTGCAGCATTTTTCACTGCCTGTAAAACAGAAACAGTTAACCCGATTTATCTGGATACGGATTACTCTTTTGAGGAAAGGGCAGCAGATCTGGTCTCACGGCTGACCCTGGAGGAAAAGCAAAGTCTTCTGGGTAACACCATGCCTGCAGTACCCAGATTGGGAATTAATACCTATTATGTGTGGGGTGAAGCATTGCACGGAGTCGTCCCTATGTTTAATCCCAATGAGGCAGAAGCCACTTCATTTCCAAGCAGTACAGCACTGGCCTCTTCCTGGGATCCGGAACTGATGAAAAAAGAGGCAATAGCTATATCTGATGAGGCCCGTGCTTTTAATAATCCGGTTATTGCAAACCTTACTTACTGGTCGCCGGTTATTGAACCGGCAAGAGATCCACGTTGGGGAAGAACAGCTGAGACCTATGGTGAAGATCCCTTCCTGATTTCACAAATAGGAAGCGCATTTATACGTGGTATGATGGGAGATGATCCTGTATACCTCAAAACAATCCCCTGCGGGAAACACTATTTTGCCAATAACAGCGAATTTAACAGACATATTGGCAGCTCCGATATGGATGACAGGGATATGAGGGAGTATTATCTTGTACCTTATAAAAATCTTATTGAGAAAGATAAACTGCCCAGTATAATGACATGCTACAATGCAGTGAATGGAATACCAATGTCGGCCAACAGGTATTATGTTGACACTATACCGAGAAAGACATACGGACTCCAGGGATATATAACAGGTGATTGTGGTGCCATACAGGATATTCAGACGGGCCACCACTATGTTGAAACTGCTGCGGAAGCTGCAGCAGCAGGATTGAAATCGGGGGTAGATACCGATTGTGGAAGTGTATATCAGACAAGTGCAATTGACGCACTTAACAGAGGATTGATAACGGAAGCCGACATGGACATCGCACTTGTAAATATGTTTACCACAAGAATGAGAGCCGGAGAATTTGATCCGCCCTCTTCTGTCCCTTATTCCAATATAGGAAGAAATGTTGTCAACTCACCGGAACATGTTGCACTGGCTGCAGAAATAGCAGGAAAAACACCTGTTCTTCTGAAAAACAATGTCATTCAAAATTCAGACAAGAAAATCCTTCCTCTCCATGCTTCCGGAATGAAAAAAATAGCTCTTATAGGTCCTCAGGTTAATAAAGTAGAACTGGGACCTTATTCCGGCAGACCTCTTGAAGAAAATATGATAACCCCTCTGGAAGGGATAGAAAAACTACTGGACGAAAAAGCGGCTCCTGTTGAAATAGTGTGGACAGAAGGAGCAAATACAGTAAGTGACAATAATCTTTTTAGTGTCTATTGGTTTGAGATAGAAAAAAAAGACGGGTCTGTTGAACGCTACGATGCTTCCAGACCATATTCCACTTCTCCCGGGATCACTATTGGATCAGGATTGACACCTGAAACAGCTGTAAAAAGTATTATTGATAAAGACTGGACATCTTACAGAAATGTAAATATTTCTGATATTCAGAGTGTAAATATTAGTATGACTATCCCGGGAAGTGGTGGCAGCGTTGAGTTCAGGGCAGGTTCTCCTTCAGGAACTGTAATAGCAACAGTTGACGGGAGAGGAACAACAGGAATGTACAGTGCTTTTATGCCTTCAACACTTAGTGCAGAAGCCGTTCAAACAGGATTGGTTGGCAACCAGACACTGTATCTTGTTTACAGGGCTCCGGAAAAACCTCCGATAGAACAGGAGACAATTGATATGGCAGCATCAGCCGATGTTGTTGTTTTGTTTGTGGGAACAGATGATCATACGATGAATGAAGAAGCAGACCGTCTGACACTTGAACTTCCCGGCAATCAGTATGAACTGATAGATGCGGTAGCTGAAGCTAATCCAAATACCGTTGTTGTAATGCAAACCCACGGGATGGTAGAAGTTGACCGCTTTAAAGATAATCCCAATATTGCAGGAATAATATGGACAGGATTCAACGGACAGGCTCAGGGTACAGCCATAGCCAGTATCCTCTTTGGGGATATAAACCCGGGAGGAAAACTGAATTCTACATGGTACAGGTCCTTAAGAGATCTTCCTCCTATTACGGATTATGAACTAAGAGGCGGAAGAAATAAAAACGGAAGGACATTCTGGTATTTCAATAAAGATGTATCATATGAGTTTGGGTATGGCCTTTCCTATACCAGTTTTGAGTATTCCAATTTTAGTATAAGTAAAGACGAAATAAGCCCAAATGATAAAATAACAGTTAGTGTTGATGTTAAAAATACAGGCGATGTTGACGGTGATGAGGTTGTACAGATATATATGAAAACACCTGAAAGTCCGGCTTTACTTGAACGACCTGCAAAAAGGCTGAAAGGGTTCCAAAAAGTTTTTCTAAAAGCCGGAGAAACAAAAACAGTACCTGTTGATATCGATTGTGCAGACTTGTGGTTTTGGGACTCTGCCGGTGACAGGCTTATTTTTGACCAGGGGAAATATATCTTTGAAATAGGTTCTTCATCAGAAGATATCCGCGGCAAGGTAGAAACGGTTATGAACGGGGAATTTAATTCTGTTCTGAAGACTGTTGTTGCTGAATGCGGGAAAGTTGTACTGGGAGCAGGTAATTCAGTACAGACAAGTGTTACAGCTGCCATGTCAGACGATAGCTTTTATGATATAGAAAATGCTGAAGTGTCTTATTCTTCAAATAATCCCTCGGTAGCAGATGTTGATGAGAATGGTCTGGTAACTGCAAAAGGGCCGGGCGTGGCAACTATCACGGCAGAAGTTACGATAGAAGGAAAAACATTGTCAGATGGGTACCCACTGAAAGTTATGGCAGACCTTACTCTGGCAGGTATTCAGATTGACGGAGAGAATATTCCGGATTTCAGTCCTGATATTAAAGCCTATAGTTACCTTTTTGAGGATGAGACCGACAAAATGCCTGAAGTTACAGCTTTACCTGCCGCTGAAGGGATGAATATCAATATATCTCAGAGTAAATCTGTTCCAGGGACAGCCCTGATAAGCATTACAGATGATATTACAGGACAGACAGGTAAATATGCTGTGAATTTTGGAACTCTGTCGTACAGTGATCCTTTTGAACCAACTGCTCTTAATGAGAAATGGAGCTGGGTAAGAGAGAACCCTGATAACTGGAGCCTGACGGAAACTACAGGAAGTATTTCTGTGACTGCTCAAAGAGGCGATATTCAGGGTACCGTCAATAATGCGGAAAATATATTACTGCAGAGTGCAAACACTGACTGGACAGCAGAATCCAGGGTTGTGTTCTCCAAAAGGCCCCGGGAAACTGATCAGCAGGGTGGCATCATTGCATATCAGGATGATGATAATTTCGTGAAGCTTGTTTATAAAAGATCCAGCAAGGGATTTATGGATAATGATGAATATATTGAACTTCTCGTTGAGAGAGAAGGAGCACAATACTCAGCTGCCAGTGTTAAAGCCCGTGACCTTGTACAGGACGATCTCACCATAGTTTTTAAAATTGAAAAGAAAGGGAGCATTTATACTGCTTACTATGCTACAGGAGGGAAAGGTTTTGAACTACTTGGGTCAACAGATGTTGTATTAAGCGATATTAAAGCAGGCTTACTGGCCTGTAACGGAGAACCGACATCCGGAGGAATGATGAATGCTGTTGCCGAAATGATGGGTGTTGGTGATGAAAGTGAAGTTGATCCCCTAAAAGTGCGGTTTGATTATTTTAATATTACAAACTCAGGCAGATAAGAGATAGAGATGGCTTTTTAGGATCAGAAAACAGGATAATGAATTCCGTATTAAAGAGGTTTGTTTTTATAATTCTCGGGGGAGGACTTTGCTTCCTGTTACTCCAGAGATCATTTATATCCCGGACTGATAATTACGGGCCGGTAGAAAAAACAGGGCTGATCAGCATCGGGAATAACACCGGTGAGAAAGGATACAGGGATGTTATATTATATAATGGCCGTCTACTGGCAGTGGGGACAGAAGGACGGATCGATCATGTTAATAATTCCGGTGTTGTCACTCCACTTAACACTGTAGTGAAAAATGATCTTAATTGTATTATCAGTGAAAATAATGACATTATTATAGTTGGAGATGGAGGGACAATACTGATTTCGAAAGATGGAATAAATTTTGAACCGGTAGAATCGGGAATCAAAAAAAACATTCATTCTGTAACATGTTTTAATGGTATGCTCATTGCTTCAGCTGACGACGGGGTTTTACTCGTCTCAGGCAACGGTAATCTATGGAGTATTATACAGCTAAAACTGAATGGGAACATTGTTTCAGTCACTTCAAATATGACATTATGTATAGCCGTAACTGACAGAGGTGAAATACTAAAATCTCAGGATGGATTAAACTGGAGCATTACTGATTTCAATAAAGAATATGAAGGTTATTACAAAGCCTGTTTATTCACAAAAGCTTTTTTGAGTGATAACAGAATTGTTATCGCAGGCCGACATTATGACGGTACTCCCGTTGTGTTATTTTCAACTATGGGAAATGTATGGACAGAGAGAACTCTTGTTTACAATGATATCTACGGAAAGCCCAGCTTATTGAAAACAGTGCCTAACGACATTGCATATGATGAGCCGGGCGATCAGTTTTTTATTGCATGTGATCAGGGCGAGATATTAAGCCTGCCTTCATGTACTCAATGTAACGTACTGGCCAAAGTGTCAGAAAATGATATTTTTGGAATACTATGTTCCGGTCATGATATTGTCAGTGTCGGAGAAGCTTATTCAGTAGAGGTATTAAATATCAGATATTAATTATCTGAAAACTCTTACAATGTTTTCTGTCAGTTATCGATGAACCCGGGAGTTAATGGTTTCCTGTATCCATTTGTTTAGCACTATAGTTAGGGTCTGAATTATGACATAACAGGTATTAACTGCTGGTATGTTGGTATTATTAATCATAAAATCATATCTTTACAAATAATACTCAAATGGATTTTATATGAATTACAATCAATTCGAAAATTTAAATATCCCTCCGGTCTGGAGAAAATATCTTTCCAACTATAAGAGGATATTACTTATTTTATTTTTTATAGTATTACTGGCAACATCTCTTTTTCAGATTGATCCTGAGGAAGTCGGCGTTATTACCCGTTTCGGCAAATATATCAGGAGTGTAGATCCGGGACTTAATATAAAATTTCCTGTAATTGAGAGATTATACAAGGTTGCTATAGAAAGACAGCAAAAGGAAGAATTCGGGTTTCGAACAATAAATCCGGGTATCCAGTCCGATTACATTAAGCAGGGTACGGCCGATGAGTCCTTAATGCTGACGGGAGATCTTAACCTGGCAGATGTTGAATGGGTTGTCCAGTACAGGATAGAAGATCCTTATCTTTTTCTTTTTAAGGTCAGGTCACCTGTAACGACTCTGAGAGATATTTCAGAAGCCTCTATGCGGCAGATAGTAGGCGACAGAACGGTCAATGAAGTACTCACAGTGGGAAGAAGTGAAATAGCAAATAAAGTGCACCTGCAAATGCAGGAATTATGCAGTGAATATTCACTTGGGATTAAAATTGAACAGGTTGTCTTACAGGATGTTAATCCTCCTGATCCGGTTAAGGATGCTTTCAATGCTGTCAACCAGGCTCAGCAGGAGAAAGAAACGCTTATTAATCAGGCCCGTTCAGAATATAATAAAGTTATCCCACGTGCAGAAGGCCAGGCAGAGGAGACTATACAAAAAGCAGAGGGTTATGCAACAGAACGCGTAAACAATGCTCTGGGAGAAGCCACAAGATTTACAGCCCTATATAAAGAGTATATTAAAGCTCCTGAAGTAACAAAAAGAAGGCTTTATCTTGAGACAATGACAGATGTTATCCCAAGGCTTGGTAATAAGATAATAACTGATGAAGAGGGAGGTAATGTATTGCCTCTTCTGCAAATGCAGCTTAAAGAAAAATGATGGTTTTAACCATGAAGGATTTTAATAATGGCAGGTATCTGTGCAAATGGAGAGAGCCTGCAATAATAAAAAAATAAAATTTCCCCTATGAAAAATTCAAAAATCATAATATATTCCGTTGTCTGCCTGCTTGCTCTTATAGTTATACTTCAATCAGTTTTTATTGTAAAAGAAACAGAACAGGCTATAGTAACACAATTCGGCAGGCCGGTAGGAGAAGCTAAAACAACACCGGGGCTTAATTTAAAAGTTCCTTTTATTCAGAAAGCCAATTATTTTGAAAAAAGATTTCTTGAATGGGACGGAGATCCTAACCAGGTCCCGACAAAAGATAAAAAGTTCATCTTTGTTGATGCTTATGCCCGCTGGCAGATAACCGATCCCTTGCAGTTTTTCAAAAGACTTACCAACGAAAGAGGAGCCCAGTCAAGACTTGATGACATACTTGACGGGGAAACCCGTGATTATATTGCCAATCATGACCTCGAAGAAGCAGTCCGTTCAAGTAACAGAACACCTATGCCTTCAGGAATTGCCGGGGAAGAAGTCGGAGACACTCTCTCCGATATTAACACCGGCAGACTTAGCATACAGGAAATGATACTGAAGTCTGCCAATGAAAAAGCAAGCGATCTCGGGATCGTTATACTTGATTTCCGTTTAAAAAGACTTAATTATGTTGAAGAAGTCAGGACACAGGTATATGAGCGTATGATCAGTGAAAGGTTCCGTATCGCAGAAAAATTCCGGTCTGAAGGAGAAGGAGAAGCTTCAAAGATAAATGGTGAAAAAGAGAGAGATCTCAAGAAGATACAATCTGAAGCCTTCAGGACAGCTGAAGAAATAATGGGAATAGCTGATGCAAGAGCTACCGATATTTATGCTCAGGCTTATAACCAGACATCAGCCTCACGGAACCTCTATAGCTTTGTCAAATCAATGGAGACCTTCGAAAGAACATTCGACACCACAACAACTGTTATCCTTTCTACAAACAGCGAACTATATAAATACCTGGTCGACTTCGAATAATTTCAGATCAATACAAAATAGTTTTACCCGGGTGAGAGCTTGTTCTTAATGTGAAAAAGCCTGTTTGTCAGAAGTTTTTCATGACAGGGAATGACAGTTAATAAGAATAATTGTTAATTTAGCTCTGAAGACCTGTATTATACTATAACCTTAAATTATTAACCATGAAAGAAAAATCTGATCGTGGGAAAAATATTTTTCCCCGCCTGTTTTTTGTTTTTGCTCTTGCAATTATTTTTACTTCATCCTGTCAGGATGTTAACAAGGAAAGGGTAAGCAGTTATGCTGAAGACCGTGCACTGATTGAGGATCTTCAGGCTCGCTATATGTTTGCACTTGACAATGATGATCTGGATACTTATATTGGGACATTTACAGAAAATGGTATTCTTGATATTGGTGAGGGAGAATGGAAGGGAAGGGATTTTATTAAGGAAACGCTGGAAGCCATACCTGAGGAAGAACCTTTAACAACAGATACTACTTTGCATCGTGTAACAGGCAGGCATAATATTACAAATATTGTGCTTAAAATTGAAGGAGATACTGCTTGGGGAAGAGCCTATTGGTTTCACATGTCTAACGACAATCCTGAAAGAGGTGGAGTACTGGATAATTACGGTCATTATGAGGATGTGATGGTAAAGATTGACGGCGAGTGGTTTTTCAGCAAACGTAAAATCTTTAACGAACAAATCGGCCGATGGGCTGCACCCGAAGGGAATCCGGCATGGTAGGGAGAGAGATGGTCTGCTCTCAGGTAAACCTGATGCGGACTTCTCAGAAGTAGAGGGGATTGTGAACCAACTCTTCGAATGCCTTACTATTCAACTATTTAGGATATACAATTCACGTTGCAGGTTACGAATAAGCGAAAATTTATCGCATGCCATTTATCTGCTATTGACCACCGTTAGTCTGCATGTATCATGGGTTTAAAGATACGCAAATCTTAAATACTAACAAACGGTCTATCTATTAATCTTTTTCCTTTGGTGAAAGGTGCAAGTCTATCTATATATAGATTCTTGC
>DAINPM010000025.1:0-26228 GCA_036743455.1 Bacteroidales bacterium
GTAGCGGAGGGAGGATTCGAACCTCCGACCTTTGGGTTATGAGCCCAACGAGCTACCACTGCTCCACCCCGCAATATATTTTAAAAAATAATCATCCTTCTTAAATCTATCACTTTGTATCACACAAAATGAAAGACGGTGCAAATGTAGTAAATATCTTGTAATCGACAAAGTTGATCAGCTTATTTTCCGTTTATTTGAAGAGAATGTGTAAATATGAATTAAATTTGTCTTATTAACCACTATATAATTAGCTATGCCAAGAGTATTCAAAGCCCTCGAAATAGAAAAAGAAGAAAAAGAAATAAAAAGAGACTATCTCGACAGACATATGCCTCATGTTATTTGTCAGGATAAAGTCAGGAGAGGTGAGAAATTTGCTGTTAAGGTAAAAATGGGAGATGATTATCCGCATCCCGACGATCATGATCATTATATTACTCTTATACAGCTCTGGAACCGTGAAACTTTACTTGCTGAAGTACGATATACAGCAGGAGTGTACGGTAACCTCCCGTCAAATGTTGAGGTGGATTTCTATATTGTCGCTCCCGATGTATCAATGAACCTGTCTGCTATGGCAGTATGTACCAAACACGGATTATGGCAAAGTGAAGACAAAGCTGTTCAAGTAATGTAGATCATCCGGGGAGAATGAAAAGATTTAATAAGAGATTGATAAAGAGCCTCTAATCCTAAACTATTTACTTCAGCTTTTTACTCTTTTTTATTATCTTTGCGGCCCTGGTATAATAAAACACAATGGCAAAAAACGATAAGAAAAAAAGGAACTGGCGGGATAAATACCGTTTTTCAGTGATCAACGATACTACATTTGAAGAAGTGTGGCGAGTGAGACTGACTCAATACAACGCTTTTCTCCTGATCTCAGCCCTCGTCCTCTTTCTTATCGGAACTACTGTAGCACTTATGGCTTTTACCAACCTGAGGGAATTCATACCGGGTTATCCCGATGTGACTATGCGGAGAAATATCCTTATGAGCGCAATACGTCTCGATTCTCTTGAAAGAGAACTGACACTGAGAGATAATTATTTTGCTAACCTTAATGCTATAATCGCAGGAAAAGAACCAGCCGGTCTCTTTTCCCTTCAGGATTCCTCAGGTGACTATAATTCAATAGTGTTCCCCAGTAGTCCTGAAGATTCGGCACTGAGAGCAAGAGTTGAAAATGAGGAAAAATATAATCTTATGCTGGCTTCTACTTCTGCTGAAACGGAATTCAGTCTTGCAGGACTGCATTTTTTCCCTCCCGTGAAAGGAATAATATCCGGACGTTTTGATGAGAGAACAAAACATTTCGGAACCGATATTGTAGCCCGTCCCAAATCATCAGTGGCAGCTGTTCTTGACGGAACGGTGATATTTACCGGCTGGACTATGGAAACGGGTTACGTCATTCAGATCCAGCACCCAAATGATATCGTTTCTATCTATAAACATAATGCAAGCCTTCTAAAAGAAACAGGAGATCTGGTGCGTGCAGGTGAACCCGTTTCAATTATCGGGGATTCCGGTGAGATGTATACATCAGGCCCTCATCTCCATTTTGAGATATGGTACAAAGGAAGCCCCCTTGACCCGGAAAAACATATTCTTTTTTAATTATCTCCTGCCTGATATGCCGGAAAAAATAGCATTACTCGGTTCAACAGGATCAATTGGCACTCAGACTCTTGATGTG
Organism: Bacteroidales bacterium; assembly: GCA_036743455.1. Taxonomy (GTDB): domain Bacteria; phylum Bacteroidota; class Bacteroidia; order Bacteroidales; family VadinHA17; genus LD21. Next base: position 1,706 of record DAINPM010000025.1, read on the forward strand.
ATAACCAGATACCCCGGCAAATTTCAGGTCGAAATACTGACTGCTGCAACTAATACCGATCTCCTGACAAGACAGGCCAGACAATTCATGCCTTCTTCAGTGGTTATTAATGATAAAACAAAATATCTCAGGCTCAAAGAAAATCTTTCCGGTACTGCGATAAAAATATATGCAGGAGAAGAAGCTCTGGAACAAGTTGTAAGTGAATCTGATGCAGAGACTGTTCTGACAGCCATTGTTGGGTATTCAGGACTGAGACCTACTATCGCCGCCATCAAAGCGGGAAAGAAAATAGCCCTCGCTAATAAGGAAACTCTTGTAGTAGCAGGAGAAATAATAAGTAAAATGCTTTCTGTCTCAGCCTCCCGGTTATTGCCTGTTGATTCAGAACACTCAGCAATATTTCAATGCCTTACCGGAGAAGAGAAGAAAACAATAGAAAAAATAACTCTTACCGCATCAGGCGGGCCATTCCTTAATCTGCCGGCAGATAAACTTGAAAATGTTACACCAGGAGAAGCCCTGAACCATCCAAACTGGACTATGGGTGATAAGATCACAATAGACTCAGCTTCTATGATGAATAAAGGTCTTGAAGTGATAGAAGCCAAATGGTTTTTTGATCTTGAACCTGATCAGATTGAAGTGCTGATACATCCCCAGTCAATAATTCATTCATTTGTCCATTTTTCAGACGGATCAGTTAAAGCACAGCTCGGTTTGCCCGACATGAGATTGCCTATACTGTATGCACTTACTTTCCCCGACAGATATACTTCAGAATTGCCACGTCTGGATTTCAAAAATTATCCTTCCTTTACTTTTTTTCAACCCGACATGAAAAAATTCCCTAATCTGGAACTGGCATATAATGCTCTGAGAAAGGGAGGTAATATGCCGTGCATACTAAATGCAGCCAACGAAAGAGCTGTCAGCGCTTTTCTCAAAAGACAGATAGCTTTTACCCAAATGCCGGACGTGATTGAATATACAATGGGAAATATTATTTATATTGCCGGCCCCGATTTATCAGCATTGGAAGAAACAGACAGGCTGGCAAGAGAAATAGCTGATAACTATATTACTAAACTTCAAAAAAGGAAATGACTTTACTGATAAGAATACTGCAATTTATTTTAAGCCTTTCAATTCTTGTTATAATACATGAACTGGGCCATTTTGTAATGGCAAAATATTTTAAGACACGGGTTGAGAAATTCTATCTCTTCTTCGACCCCTGGTTCTCTCTTTTTAAATTCCGAAAAGGTGAGACAGAATATGGAATAGGCTGGCTGCCTTTAGGCGGATATGTAAAAATATCGGGTATGATCGACGAATCACTTGATAAAGAACAAATGAATCAACCTGTTCAACCCTATGAATTCAGAGCCAAAAAAGCCTGGCAGAGACTTCTTATCATGACAGGCGGAGTACTCTTTAATTTTATCCTTGCCCTTCTTATATATGTTATGATACTTTATGCATGGGGCGAGACATATCTTCCCACAGAAAATGTCAAATATGGTATTGAAACTGATTCAACTGGTTACGCAATAGGATTAAGAAACGGAGACAAAATACTTTCAGTCGATAATCTGTATATCGATAATTTTATGCAGATTGTTCCGGATATTCTTCTGAACGACCGGAAAAGTATTCAGGTTGACAGAGACGGCGAGATATTAAATATTCCTATTCCTGATGATTATATACCGGATTTGCTGAAAGGACGGGGTCAGATAGAAGCCCGAACACCTTTCAAACCATTCGTCATCTCAGATTTCAGCAAAGAATCCGCTGCCAGTGAGGCCGGTGTAATAGCCGGAGATGAAATTGCAGGAATAGATAATATCTCATTTGACTTTTATGATGAGTTCCAGGCTTATCTGGCCAGGAATAAGAATAAAACAGTTGTCCTCAATATTATAAGAGACGGTGAGAAAACAGATATCCCGGTAAAAATTTCAGACCAGGGAATATTAGGGGTTATGAGTAACAGGTCCTACAGCCAGTTCTTTGACCTGAAAACAGTCAGATATGGCATCTTAGAGTCTGTACCGGCCGGGATAAAAAAAGGATTCCAGACGATGAGTGATTATCTCAAACAGTTCAAACTCATCTTCTCGAAAGACACCAAAGCCTATGAATCACTTGGAGGATTTATAACCATTGGCAGTATTTTTCCGGGAGTGTGGGACTGGCACGTTTTCTGGAATATGACAGCTTTCCTGTCAATTATACTGGCCGTGATGAATATCCTTCCTATTCCCGCTCTTGACGGCGGACACGTGATGTTCCTGCTGTATGAAGTGATAACCGGAAGGAAACCCAGCGATAAATTCCTTGAATATGCTCAGATAGCAGGGATGATATTAATATTCTCATTGTTGATTTTTGCCAATGGGAATGATATTTTAAGATTATTCAGAAAGTAAAAATTATTTGTATTAATGATATTGATTTATTATTACATTTGCGTGAATTAAAACTTAAGAACATGGGAAAGTTAGGAATGACAGAGATTATACTTATCGTAGTTGTTGTGCTTCTTCTTTTCGGAGGACGTAAGATTCCTGAACTGATGAAAGGAATAGGCCAGGGGATGAAAGAATTCAAGAAAGCATCCAGGTTGAGTGTGGAAGAAGAAAAAGAAAAAGAGACAGTATAAAGTAAATAGTCAGAATAAAACAGGAGGCTGTCATAAAAGAATGAAATGACAGCCTCCCGTTTTATTTATAAGGTTCATATTTCTGGTTTCTCCGGAGAGGAGTGAAACCGGCATCTTTAATAATTTCCTGTATTTCTGTTACATTGAAGCGCTTGTTTGAGCCTGCGGCGCTTACAACATTTTCTTCTATCATAACAGAACCCAGATCATTAGCACCCGAATGTAAGGAAAGTGACGCAATAACCCTGCCCACAGTGAGAAGAGAAGCCTGAATATTTCTTATGTTATTCAGCACTATCCGGCTTAATGCTACCAGTCGAAGATAGTCAGGGCCGTTATATTTGCTTTCAATGCCGTATTCTTCTTTCAGAATAGTCCCTTTATCCTGAAAAGGCCATGGAATAAAGCTTATAAAACCGTATGCTCCTTCCGGTTTCCTGTCTTGTATGCTCCTGAGTGTTATCAGATGCTCTATCCTTTCCCGTATTGTTTCAATATGACCATACATCATTGTTGCAGAAGTAGGTATGTTTATTTTATGTGCACTTTCCATTACATCCGACCACTCCTGTACACTTGCTTTTGCCGGAGATATTATTTTTCTTACACGGTCAGACAGTATTTCAGCTCCGGCTCCCGGCAAGGAATCAAGGCCTGCTTCTATGAGCTCTTTTAGTATGTAGCTGTAAGTCTTTTTTTCTTTTTTTGCAAGATACACAACCTCAGGAGGGCCGAGAGCATGAAGCTTCAGTGAGGGATATAAGCTCTTGAGCGTTTTGAAGAGGTTAACATAAAAACTGAGTCCGAGATCAGGATCCATGCCACCCTGCAAAAGGAGCTGGTCTCCCCCGAGGGAATAGAGTTCATCTATTTTTTTTACATATTCTTCTGTTGAAGTAATATAAGCATCGGGAGAACCTTTTTTTCTGCAGAAATTACAAAATGTACACTGGGAAAAACAGATATTAGTAATGTTAACGTTCCTGTCGATCATCCAGCCTGCTTTCTTGCCAGGGTTGTGGATCTGTCTGATACTGTCAGCAACATACATCAATTCGTCAAGGGGAGCCTTAAGATATAGTTCTTCTCCCTCTGATGCATCCAGTGGCTCAAGGTTCAATGCCTTTTTATATAAAAGGTCAGGCCTCATTTCTGATCACTCATCTGAAATAAATAATTACATGCCAAGGTACACTAATGTCCCCCAAAGGTAATGCTTTGAAAAAAAAACAATCAATAATTTGATTAACTTTGATCCTTCAAGTTAATTTATGGATATGAGACCTGAAATCATCAAAACAGCTAAACTAACTCCCGGACAATCAGTTATCTGTATTGTGGATAAAAATGAGATACCTCAGTTTCTAAACCTGGAAAAAACTGAGAAAGAATATGCTCTGAAACAATTACAGTCCGGAGAGAATAGTGTATTTATCAATTCCTATAATAAATGTACTTACATAGTTAAGCTGAAAGAGGACGGTCTTCATTACAAAACAAGGGAAGAACTGAGAAAAGCTGCATGCGGTTTGAAGAAACTTATCAGATCAAATAATCATTCAGAGATCATTATTACTGCTGATAAGGTGTACAAAGGGGCTATTGCAGATTTTACCGAAGGCTTTTTGCTCGGTATATATTCTTTTGATAAATACAGAACCAGGAAGGACAAGGAAGAAGAAAGGAATAAATATCCTTCGAAGCTTTTTCTCTCAGGAGATATAACACAAACGGAAATAAAGTGGCTGACTGATCTTACTGATGCAGTTTATTTTACGAGGGATATGATAAACGAACCGGTCAATGTTTTAAATGCGACAGCTCTTGCTGAAGAAATTCATAAGCTCGGTCTTAAAGGCGGTTTTAATGTTGATATATTAAAGAAAAAGCAGATTGAAGCATTGAAAATGGGAGGTTTGCTGGCAGTGAACAGAGGGAGTGTTGATCCTCCTGTTTTTTCAATACTTGAATGGCATCCGGAAAACAGTCTGAATAAAAACCCTGTTGTACTGGTTGGTAAGGGTATTGTATATGATACAGGAGGTCTTAATATCAAGCCGGATAATTATATGGCGCAGATGAAAGGTGATATGGCAGGAGCAGCAACAGTGGCAGGAGTGTTCTATGCCATTGCTACCAATAATATCCCTCTTCATGTCATAGGATTAATTCCGGCTACAGATAATCGTCCGGGAGGCAATGCCTATACTCAGGGAGATATTATCTCTATGCATAACGGGATGACTGTTGAAGTAGGGAATACAGATGCAGAGGGACGCCTCATTCTGGCCGATGCAATAAGTTATGCATCAAGGTATAAACCGGAACTGATAATTGATATTGCAACTCTTACAGGCTCTGCAGCAATGGCTTTCGGTAATAAGGCCATAGCTGCTATGTCAAATGCCGGCAGAGAATATATCTCATTGCTCGAAGAGTCAGGCAATGAGGTCTATGAAAGGATAGCCGAAATGCCTTTCTGGGATGAATACGGTGAGATGATCAAATCTGATATTGCTGACGTGAAGAATGTTGGAGGACGTGAAGCCGGTGCTATCACGGCAGGGAAATTCCTGGAGAGATTTACTGATTATCCTTTTATACATCTTGATATTGCAGGTACAGGACTCCTGAAGGATGATGATCATTACAGGCTGAAAGAAGGCCCCGGATCGGGATTGAGATTACTGGCTACTTTCCTGAGGAAATACGCAGAAAAAAACAATAAAAGCAAATAATAACCATGAATACTAAACCGATACTGGCAGGTATATCACACGGCGATATAAATGGAATTGGCTATGAGATCATTCTTAAAGCCTTGAGCGATCCGCTGATAAACGATATTTGCGTTCCTATTGTTTATGGTTCGCCAAAAGTTGCCGCCTATCATCGTAAAGCTATTAATATAACCAATTTCAGTTTTAATAATATAAGAACGCCGGAAGAAGCTAATCCCAGAAAATCAAATATGATCAATTGTCTTGATGACAATGTACGGGTAGAACTTGGCAAAGTTACTACGCAGGGAGGTGAAGCTGCTTTCATATCACTTGAAAAGGCAGTGGAAGATCTGCGTTCAGGGAAAATAGATGTTCTTATTACAGCTCCGATAGATAAGAAAAATATTCAGTCGGAAGAATTTAATTTTAAAGGCCATACCGATTACCTTAAGGCAAAGGCAGGAGTTGAGGATGTCCTGATGTTTATGATCAGTGAGAATATGAGGATAGGCTTCGTTACAGATCATGTGCCTATTGCCAGAGTGCCGGAAATGATTACTGTTGACGCTATTATGAGCAAGATAAGGATAATGAACCAGTCGTTGATCAGAGATTTTGGCATAAGGAAACCTCAGATAGCCGTCCTTGGCCTTAATCCCCATGCAGGTGAAGATGACCTCCTGGGGAATGAAGAAAAAGACATCATTATTCCTGCAATAACTGAAGCAGAAAAGGAAGGCATTATGGCTTACGGGCCATTCCCTGCAGACGGCTTCTTCGGATCCGGTTCATTCATCAGATTTGACGGAATAATATCAATGTACCATGATCAGGGCCTGGCCCCTTTTAAGGCTTTATCTTTCGACTCGGGTGTTAATTATACTGCCGGCTTACCTTTTATCCGGACTTCTCCTGTGCATGGAACAGCCTTTTCACTTGCCGGGAAGGGAGAAGCTAATGAAAATTCCTTCCGGCAGGCAATATACCTGGCATGCAGTATCTTTAAAAACAGGATGATGTATGATGAAATATCGGCGAACCCACTGAAACATCAGGATATTGATATTCATTCCGATAAGACAGATGAATTACCTCCGGAAATAAACCATACAGAACCTCATTTATGATCGATTACATAAAAGGTACAATACAAGTCACCACTCCTACTTACCTCATTGTTGAAGCCGGTAACATAGGATACTATTTAAATATCTCACTCAATACCTATACAGGCCTGGAAGGTAAAAATGAGTGCAGGATACTTGTTCATGAAATAATCAGGGAAGATAGTCACCAGTTATTTGGTTTCATAGATAAGAAAGAAAGGGATATCTTCAGGTTACTCCTTTCTGTGTCAGGGGTAGGGGCAGGAACAGCCAGAATGATGTTATCTTCTCTGACTCCTGAGGAGATTGAAAGGGCAATCTTATCGTCTGATGTAAATATTCTGAAGAGTATTAAGGGTATAGGTTTAAAAAGCGCACAGAGGATAGTTGTGGATCTGAAAGATAAGCTTGGCAAACCTGTAGGAACCAGTGAAATATTTGCTTCTCCGGACAATACTAATCGCAACGAGGCGTTATCAGCATTAGTTATGCTTGGGTTTGCCAAAAGCGCTGTCGTAAAAGTCCTTGAAAAACTTGCCAGAGAAGAAAAAGACCTGACAGTGGAGGACTTGATAAGGAAAGCGCTTAAAAACTTGTAATACAGAACATAAGCCGGATTGGGATCAGGGAAATCAAATAGAAATCTTCTGGTAATCTTATATCTTACACTGTGCTTTCCCTTTTTATTATATCCGGGAGAAGCAAGAGGGCAGGTTCCTGCCCAGGCCCCGGATGACACAACCGGCAAATCAATACTTAAACTGGATGATGTCCCGGGATATCCATGGTTATCAACTTCAGAATCCCCTCTCTTTCTCAATAATCCATCAAATATCAGTTATTCAGTCAGCTACGATCCTGAAAAAAATGAGTATATCATCTATCAGAAAGTGGGTTCATTTGACTACAGAGCCCCCTTACGTATGAGTCCTGATGAATTCCGCAGGTATGAATACAGAAGAGCTATGGAAGATTACTGGCAGTCCAGAATAACCGGGAAAGAATCAGGTTTCCGTTCATCTCTCATACCTCAGATTGAAATAGGAGGTGAGACATTTGACAGGATATTCGGGAGCAACATAATAAATATTGTTCCCCAGGGTTCTGCTGAACTGATCTTTGGTATTAATGTCTCCAAAACGGATAATCCCACCTTATCTGAAAAACTGAGGACTATTCCGACTTTTGATTTCAAAGAGAAGATTCAAATGAATGTTACCGGTACAATAGGTGATAAGATGGAGCTTGGAATCAATTATAACACTGATGCAATGTTTGATTTCGAAAACCGTACCAAACTACAGTATGCCGGTAAGGAAGACGAAATACTGAAGAGTGTGGAAGCCGGGGATGTTACTCTTCCCCTTACAGGAACTCTTATTACAGGTAGTCATAGTTTGTTTGGCTTAAAAACAGAGATGCAGTTTGGTAAGATGACAGTTACAACAGTGCTTTCCCAGCAGAAGGGGGAGACTTCGGTGATAACAGCCAAAGGAGGGGCACAGGTGACTGAATTTGAGATATACGCTGATGATTATGAAGCTAACAGACATTTTTTTCTGTCGCAATATTTCAGAGATACCTACGATGCTTCCCTTAAAAACCTTCCTGCTATCAGTTCAGGAATAAATATCGAAAGGATTGAAATATGGATTACCAATAAAACGAGCAGTTATGACCAGGCCCGGAATATAGTTGCTTTTACTGATCTTGCAGAAAACAGTAATCATATATTCAATGATGTACCAGAATTTCAGGCTGTCCCAGGCTCCCCTTTTTATCCTGATAATAATACCAACCAGCTATATGAACAACTAAACACAAGTTATTCGGGTATCCGCGATGTTGATAAGGTCACAGATGTTTTTAATGTATTATATCCAGGTTTTCAAATAGGAAGCGATTATGAAAAAATTGAGAATGCAAGGAAACTGAATGAGAGGGAATACACTATAAACAGACAGCTTGGATATATTTCACTGAATACTGCTTTAAACACTGATGAAGTACTGGCCGTTGCTTTTGAATACACTCTCAACGGACAGGTATATAAGGTCGGAGAATTTTCCTCTGACGGTATTGATGCTCCGCAGACACTGATACTGAAACTTGTCAAAGGGACTACCCTCAGTCCGAAATACCCCACATGGGACCTCATGATGAAAAATATCTATTCCCTGGGAGCCGGGAAGCTGGAGAGTGGTAACTTCCAGTTAAATGTTCTTTATGAGGATGATAAAACAGGGAATGCCATCAATTATCTTCCTGAAGGAAAGCTTGCCGAAAAAGTGCTTCTCCAGGTGTTGGGGCTTGATAATCTTAATTCTCAGCTTGACTGGCAACCTGACGGGTATTTTGATTTTATCGACGGAGTAACAGTCAATATGAGCAGGGGGAAAATAATATTCCCTGTTATAGAACCTTTCGGGAGTCATCTCAGACAACAAATAGGCAATGACCTTATTGCTGATAAGTATGTCTTTCAGGAGTTGTATGATTCAACCAGAACAGTGGCACAACAGATGGCGGAAAAGAACAAATTCAAAATGGCCGGACAATTTTCTTCGGCTGTCAGTTCCGAAATAAGTCTGAATGCAGTGAATATTCCGGCCGGATCAGTCAAGGTCACTGCCGGAGGAGTCACTCTTACAGAAAATGTGGATTATACTGTGGATTATAATCTTGGATCAGTGACAATAATAAATGCTTCCCTCCTCGAATCATCAACTCCTATTCAGGTATCGCTTGAAAGTAATCAGTATTTTGGTTTTCAGACAAAAACACTTGTAGGAACCCATTTTGATTATAAATTTTCAGATAATTTCAATATAGGAGGTACTGTTTTACATCTTAATGAACGACCATATACCCAGAAGGTTATTTACGGAGAGGAGCCAATATCCAACACCATATGGGGTCTAAATACATCTTACAGGACACAGTCACAAGCACTTACGAATATTATTGATAAGATACCCCTGCTTGAGACCAAGACTCCTTCAACAATTTCATTCTTCGGTGAATTTGCCCATCTTGTCCCGGGTCATTCCAAAGCTATTTCCAGTTCCGGAAACTCATACATAGATGATTTTGAATCGAGTGAGATACCTCTGGATCTGAAGTCTTTTAACTCATGGACTCTGTCAAGTATTCCCCGGGGACAGGACGCTTTATTTCCCGAGGCTGTTTTAAACAATGATCTGACGAGTGGTTTCAACAGGGCGAAACTTGCATGGTATGTTATTGATCCATTGTTTTTAAGAAACGGATCTTCAACTCCCGATCATATTAAACAGAATCCTGATGAACAGTCCAGCCATTTTGTAAGGGAAGTATATGAAAATGAGATTTTCCCAAACAAGGAAAGTACGACAGGCATACCTACCACTCTCTCTGTTTTGAATGTAGCATATTATCCTGAAGAAAAAGGGCCTTACAACTATGACACTGATCCCGGCCCCTTTTCAAAAGGGATGAATCCCGAAGGGAAGCTTAATGATCCGGAATCCCGATGGGGTGGTTTTATGAGAGAGGTCTTAACCAGCGACTTTGAAACTGCCAATGTTCAGTATATTGAATTCTGGTTAATGGATCCTTTTGTTGAGAGTACAGATCACAACGGAGGCGACCTGTTCATTAATCTGGGTAATGTGTCGGAAGATATTCTGAGAGATTCCCGGAAAAGTTTTGAACACGGATTGCCGGGAACCGCCGAGGTGAGGAATGTTGACACCACTGCCTGGGGCAGGGTGCCTACTGTTCAGTCGGTAGTTAATGCATTTGATAATGATTCTGAGTCAAGACAATACCAGGATGTCGGACTTGATGGACTGGGAAATATAGATGAACAATCTTTTTTTAATAACTATCTGGAACAGTCGATGATGATCCTTAATGAGGATGCTTATACTGAGATATTAAAAGACCCGTCAAGTGATGATTTTCATTATTCCCGCGGGTCAGATTATGACTTCGAGGAAAAAAGTATTCTTGAAAGGTATAAAAAATACAACGGTCCGGATAAAAATTCACCCACTTCCGAAATGTCAGAGGAATCGTATCCTACATCCGGTTCCACTATACCCGATATGGAAGATGTTAACCGTGACAATACGCTGAATGAAACAGAGAGTTATTATCAGTACAGGCTCAGTATGAGGCCTTCCGAGATGAAGGTTGGATCTAATTTCATTGTCGATGAGATTGAACATGAGGTTACTTTCCCTAACGGCGTTAATTCAAAAGTTAAATGGTACCAGTTTAAAATACCGATAACTGATTATGAAAAAACAGTAGGTACAATAAGCGATTTTAAGTCAATACGTTTTATGAGGATGTTCCTGACTAATTTCAGAGAACCTGTTATAATGCGTTTTGCCGAGTTGAATCTGGTGAGGGCAGAATGGAGAAAATACAATATTGCATTCATGGAGGGAGGAGAAAGGATCACTGTTCCTGAAGTTAATGACGGGACTTTCGAGATCAGTTCAGTTAGTATAGAAGAGAATGCCGGTAAAATGCCTGTAAATTATGTACTGCCTCCGGGCTTTGATCGTATAGTGGATCCTTCCAATCCGCAGTTGAGGCAGCTTAATGAACAGTCGATGGTTATGAAAGTCCAGGATCTTGAAGATGGCGATGCCCGTGCAGCATACAAGAATGTTAATCTGGATATGCGCCAATACAGGCGATTAAGGATGGAAGTACATGCTGAAGCCGTTATAGGAGAACCTCTGTATGATGATCAGCTGACAGCATTTATCAGAATAGGTACAGATTATAAGAGCAATTTCTATGAATATGAGGTACCCCTGAAGCTTACCCCGCCAGGTATTTACGATAATAATTCACAGGAATCACGTGCTCTTGTCTGGCCTGAAGAAAACCAATTTAACATTGATCTTACTATTTTACAGGATGCCAAGAAAGAACGAAACAGACAAATGCAGGAAGAGGGTTCCTCCCTTTCTGTTTCTGATGTTTTTGCTTTTTCTGACGGACCAAACAGGGTGTATGTATCGGGTAATCCTAATCTGAGTAATGTGAAAGTGATTATGGTAGGTGTAAGGAATCCTATTAAGACAAGGGATCCAAATATTGATGATGGCAACCGCAAGTCGGGAGAAATATGGGTTAATGAGTTGAGATTAAGTGAGTTTATTGAAAATGGAGGTTGGGCTGCAAAAGGGCATTTACAGGCAAGGCTGGCAGATCTGGGAAGTGTGGATCTGGTAGGGCAGGCAAGTACACCTGGATGGGGTAGTATTGAAAAAAGTGTAAACGAAAGAAGTAAGGAAGAGTTTACAGAATACGACCTTTCATCAACACTTGAGCTTGGGAAGTTTTTCCCTGAGAAAACCGGTGTCAGATTACCCGTTTATGTGGGTTTTTCTGAATCAAGAGTTAAGCCCCAGTATAACCCCCTTGACCCGGATATTCTTCTGTCGGATGCAATAGATGAAGCTCCGACTGAAGAGGTGAGAGATTCAATAAAGTCTATAGCGGAAGATTATACCAGAAGAAAAACAATTACTGTCAGTAATGCCGGGATAGAAAAAAAAGGTGAGAAAAAATCGCAGCCCTGGGATATTTCCAACCTGAGTGTCAACTATGCATATAATGAGATATACAGTACAAACACAAAGACAGAGATCGATGTAGAAAAGAATCACAGGGCAAGCCTTAACTATAACTATAACGGATCTCCGGCCAACATTACTCCCTTTAAGAATGTCAGGTTCCTGAATGCTTCAGTTTTCAGGATCATCAAAGATTTTAACTTTTATATCTTTCCCAGAAGTATTACCATACGGAACGATTTTTCGCGTTTTTACAATGAGGTTACAACAAGAAATATCAACAATCCAAATCTGAAAATATCTCCTACTTTTAAAAAGGATTTCCTGTGGACAAGGATGTATGATGTTAAATATGATATTACCCGTCAGCTGAAAGTTGATTTTACTGCTACCAACATTGCACGTATAGATGAACCGGAAGGAGGTGTTGACAGGAACAGATACAAAAGTGAATATGAGATATGGCGCGATTCTATTGTACATAATATAAAAAACTTCGGACGTAATACCAGTTATAATCATTATATAAATGTTAATTACAACCTTCCGATAAATAAACTGCCTTTGCTTTCATGGCTTAGTTCAACAGCCCGTTACGGGGCAGACTACACATGGCAGGCCGGAGCTGTTTATCCTGACAGTCTGAATATTAATCTTGGAAATACGATCAGGAATAACAGTCAGCTGACTTTTACGGCAATGGCGAATTTGTCTTCTCTTTACTCAAAGTCGAAGTTCCTTAAAAATATTGAAACCAATACCCGTCCCGGGGCCTCAGCAAGGATGACACCTGAGTACAGGACGGAAACATACACCAGGCAGAATGTTAATATACGACCTGATGTTGTGAGATCGATAGTGCATAATCTGAACACCAGGGATGTAAAAGTGAGGATAACAAGAAAAACAGGGGAGGATGTAAAGGGCAAAATTGAGATAATAAATGAGAACAGAGTCCATTTCACAGCATCAGAAGCTGTTGACGGGGCTATTATAACTATAGAAGGGCAGGTTCCTGTGAAGCGCAGTCCCGCAATTATTGCAGGAGAGTATTTTGTAAGGGCTTTGATGGGGATAAGGTCGGTAAGCCTTAGTTATACAAGTTCTCAGGGTCAGTTTCTCCCCGGTTATCTGCCGGCGAGTAAGTTCCTCGGAATGTCTGATGAAGGTGAGATGCTTGCTCCGGGATGGCCCTTTGTGCTTGGGTACAACGACAGAAATTTCTTTGACAAAGCTATGAACAGAGGATGGATAACCAAAGATACAATGCTTAATACTCCTGCTTCTTACAATAACCGGTTCGATTTATCAGCACGTGCCACTATTGAACCTTTCCCCGGTTTGAGAATAGATGTAAGTGCCGACAGAAGATTTCAGGAGCTTGCAAGCTTGTATTATATTGCCGATAGAAATGGAAATTTTCCTGACAGTACCAGAAACAGAAATATAAACGGAACATTTTCAATATCAGTTATATCATGGGGTACAGCCTTTGAGAAAATATCAAAGACCAACGATTATGTATCTCCTGCTTTTGAAGCCTTTAAGGAAAATCTGCTCGTTATATCCCGGAGAAGAGCTGAAGAAAGATCCATTGCTGATCCGGGATACAATCCCAATATGGATCCTTTAACAGGAGAGCCTGTGGCCGGAGATTACAAAAGTGGTTACGGCAAGACATCGCGTGAAGTAATGATACCTGCATTTATCGCGGCATATACAAAAAGCGATCCGGATAAAGTATCACTCGAAACCTTCCCTTCAGCTCTCAGAATGATGCCAAACTGGAGAGTGACTTTTGACGGTTTTTCCAGATTTGATTTTGTTCAGAAAGTGTTCAGATCAATAAGTATTTCCCATCAGTACAGAAGTACTTACCAGATAGGTTCTTATTCAACAAATATGGGATATCTTGAGAATAATGACGGTATTAGCAGTATCAGGGATATGCAGAATAATTTTGTACAACAGTTTGAGATAAATGCTATTTCACTGAATGAACAATTCAGCCCTCTGATAAATGTGGATATGAACTGGAGGAACAGTCTTACCACAAGAGTTGAGATAAAAAAATCACGTATGGTATCTCTTAACTTTTCAAATAATCAGATATCTGATTCAAGAATAAATGAACTGATCATTGGTGCCGGGTACAGGTTTGATGATGTGAAGATAATACTCAGGACAGGAGGAATACAGAGAGCCCTTGAGAGTGATCTTAATTTGAGGTTTGACCTGTCTATAAGAGACAACAGAACTGTTACCAGAAAACTTATTGAAGATGTTAATCAGCCGGTAGCCGGACAGAAAATATTCACAGCAGGAATAACAGCTGATTATGTTCTGAGTGACAGGTTTAATCTTCAGTTTTATGCCGATCATACTATGAATGATCCTTTTGTGGCCAATACTTATCCGACATCAAATACTGACGTGGGATTCAGTTTAAAATTTACACTCGTACAATGAATTCAGAAAATATTTATTTGTATGATTTTTCCGGGAGAATTGAAAAAAAAACATAAATTTGGATGGTAGTCAAAAATAATAAACTTTTAAAACAATAAAACCTATGAATATTCCCGGTAACTTAAGATACACAAAAGATCATGAATGGCTTCGCGTTGAAGGAGAAGATGCTTTTGTCGGGGTAACAGATTTTGCTCAGTCGGAGCTAGGAGATATAGTATTTGTTGAGATTGAGACAGTGGGTGAGACTCTGAAAAAGGAAGATGTTTTTGGAACAGTTGAAGCAGTAAAAACTGTTTCAGATCTGTTCATGCCTGTATCAGGTGAAATACTTGAGTTGAATCCTGTTCTTGAGAACACCCCGGAAGCAATCAATAAAGATCCCTATGGAGACGGATGGATGATAAAGATCAGGATTACTGATCCTTCAGAAATTGAAACACTTCTCACTGCTGAGAAATATGAGGAGTTGTTATAGAGTCTTTTTGATCTCTACTTCTTTGTATCCTTCAATGATGTCACCTATTTTCAGATCGTTAAAATTCTGGATATTTAATCCGCATTCGTATCCGCTTGACACTTCTTTTACATCATCTTTGAAGCGTTTAAGGGACCCCAGTTCTCCGGAATAAACTACAATACCGTCTCTGATTATATGTACAGGGGTGTTTCTTGTTATTCTTCCTTCTTTCACATAACAACCAGCCACAGTTCCCACTTTTGTTACCTTAAATATTTCGCGGACCTCAAGGGTAGCTACTATCTCTTCTTTAACTTCCGGAGACAGCATACCTTCCATTGCAGATTTTATCTCTTCAATGGCATTGTAAATAATTGAATATAATCTGATATCAATCTCTTCTTTTTCAGCCAGCCGTCGTGCATTCAGGGAGGGTCTGACCTGGAATCCCACTATTATGGCATTTGATGCTGCAGCAAGTAAGATATCAGATTCTGATATCTGTCCTACAGCTTTGTGTATTACATTGAGTTGGATTTCGGGTGTCGACAGTTTAATCAGTGAATCACTGAGAGCTTCAATAGACCCGTCCACGTCGCCTTTAACAATTATGTTCAGTTCCTGGAAGTTGCCAATAGCAATCCTTCTGCCTATTTCTTCCAGGGTAATATGTTTTTGTGTACGTAATCCCTGTTCTCTCTGAAGCTGAGCTCTTTTATTAGCTATTTCCTTTGCTTCTTTGTCGCTTTCCATGATATTAAACTTATCACCAGCCTGAGGTGCACCGTTTAATCCAAGGATAAGTGCCGGTGTTGAAGGACCGGCTTCTGTTATTTTATGGCCCCTTTCATTATACATGGCTTTTATATGTCCGTAATAACTGCCGGCCAGCATTATATCCCCGATTCTGAGTGTTCCGGCTTTTACCAGTATAGTGGCTGTGTATCCTCTGCCTTTATCAAGAGAGGATTCAATAACGGTTCCTATTGCCAGTTTATCGGGATTGGCATGTAGATCAAGCATTTCAGCTTCCAGGAGTACCTTTTCGAGCAGGAGGTCTACATTAAGACCTTCTTTGGCCGATATTTCCTGTGACTGATATTTTCCCCCCCAGTCTTCAACCAGGTAATTCATATTGGCCAGAGCTTCTTTTATCTTTTCAGGATTAGCTGTAGGTTTATCTATTTTGTTGATGGCAAAGACGATAGGGACGCCAGCTGCTGCGGCATGGTTGATTGCTTCAATTGTCTGTGGCATTACTCCGTCATCGGCAGCAACAACAATTATAGCAATATCAGTTATCTGAGCACCGCGGGCACGCATAGCAGTAAAGGCTTCATGGCCGGGAGTGTCAAGAAAAGTGAGTTGCCGTTTATCATCCAGTTTAACAGCATAGGCACCTATGTGTTGTGTTATTCCTCCTGCTTCTCCTGCAATGACATTCGTTCTCCTTATATAGTCGAGCAATTTGGTTTTTCCGTGATCGACATGCCCCATAACAGTGACAATAGGAGGTCGGGGTTTAAGTTCTTCCGGACTGTCTTCATCTTCTTTCACAGCATCAAGGAGCTCTGCACTTACAAATTCCACTTTATAACCAAATTCGTCAGCCAGAATAGACATTGTCTCTGCATCAAGACGCTGGTTGATGGATACGAAGAGCCCCAGGTTCATACATGTGGAAATGATATCAGTGACAGGCACGTTCATCATAATCGCCAGTTCATTAACAGAAACAAATTCCGTTACTTTAAGTATATTTTTACTTTGTTCCAGCTGATTTTCTTCTTCCCTGTGCTTCTGGCTTATGGCATCCCTTTTCTCACGACGGTATCTCGACCCTTTTGACTTACCTTTAGTAGTCAGTCTGGCAAGGGTCTCTTTAATCTGTTTCTGTACCTCTTCTTCATCAACTTCTGTTCTTACCGGCCTTTTCTTTGAAGAACGCTTACCGGTTTTATCTTTTTTATCTGATGAATCAGGTTTTACAACAGATACCTGGTCTTTTCCCTTTGTAATCCTCTTTCTCTTTTTCTTCTTACGAAATTCAGGATCAGTATTGATTTTTACAGGTTGGGATGAAGACTGTTTCTTCTTCTCTTCAGGAGGCAGATCAATCTTGCCAACCACGGTTGGACCTGATAGTTTCCTGGTCTCAGTCCTGTAAAGCTCTGGAGGCTCTGCTTCCTGATCTGGTTCTTTTACTTCCTTTTCAACAACTTTTTCCTGCTTTTCTGCCTGTTCAGGTTCCGGCTCTACAGCTTTTTCCTGAACTTTCTTTTTAGTGGCTTCCTTTTCTTCTTTTTCTTCTGGTTCTTTCTCTTTCTTTTCCTCTTTTAATACTTCTTTAGTATCAGTTTTCTTCTGGTCCTTTTTATCGCCGTCAAGATCAATCTTGCCAACTATATGTAAGTCTATAGCTGATTTTTTATCCTCAACCTCTGCTATTTCTTTGGATTTTTCTTTCTCTTCCTTTTTTTCTTTTTCTTTTTCTTTTTCTTTTTCCTCACTTACTTCAGCTTTCTCTTTAGACTCGTCCAGGGGACGGGTTTTCTTTTCCCCGGCAGGTTTGGCTGATTTGTCAAGATCAATTTTACCGACAAGTTTAATATCAGGTTTTGTGATCTCGGTTTTAATATCAACACCTTTTTTTATTATGGAGGAATCTTTTACAATAACTTCTTCTTCCTTTTCAGGTTCTTCAGCAGGGGTTTTATCAGCTACATCGTCTATCGACAGGGTTTCTTTGTTCCTGTTAAGGTCTCTGAGAATTAGTCGTTCAGATTCCTTTTTTACACTAATGTCAGTACTGTACTCTTTTACAAGTAACATATAGGCTTCAGGCGGAAGTTTAGTGTTTGGATTGGGGTCAAGATTGAACCCTTTTTTGTGAAGGAATTCAATTATAGTGGATATTCCAACGTTAAACTCACGTGCTGCCTTACTTAATCTCGTTACCTTTACGTCTTCTGTCATATATATACCCTGACTTTATAAATCTTTGATTGAGATTATTATTTATTACTCAAATTCAGCTTTTAAAATATTTATTACTTCCTTTATTGTTTCTTCTTCAAGATCAGTTCTTTTAACAAGATCATTGATAGAGAGGCTGAGAACACTTTTTGCAGTGTCGCATCCTATTGCTTTGAATTCTTCAATTATCCATTCTTCAATCTCGTCACTGAATTCTTCAAGGTTCACATCTTCCTCATCTTCTCCTCCCGGTTCTCTGTAGACATCTATCTCATAACCTGTAAGCTGACTGGCGAGTTTGATGTTAAGACCACCTTTCCCGATAGCCAGCGATACTTCATTGGGCTTAAGATAGATTTCTGCATGTTTGGTTTCTTCAATGAGTTTAATTGAAGTGATCTTGGCCGGGCTTAGTGCTCTCTGAATGAATAGCTGATTATTGGAAGTATAATTTATTACATCAATATTTTCATTTCGCAGTTCCCTTACAATCCCATGTATTCTGGATCCTTTCATGCCTACACATGCACCTACGGGATCAATCCTTTCATCATAGGATTCAACTGCTACCTTGGCTCTTTCTCCGGGTACTCTTACAATCTTCTTTATGGTTATCAAGCCGTCAAATATTTCCGGAACTTCAAGCTCAAAAAGCCTTTCAAGAAAAACAGGTGATGTGCGGCTTAGAATGATAAAAGGCGTATTATTACGCATTTCCACTTTTATTACCACAGCCCTTATAGTGTCTCCCTTGCGGAAATGATCACTGGGTATCTGTTCACTTTTTGGGAGCATCAGCTCGTTCCCGTCGTCATCCAGTACCAGTATCTCTCTTTTCCATACCTGGTATACTTCACCTGTGACGATATCTCCAATCCTGTCTTTGTATTTTATGTAGATATTATTTTTTTCAAGATCGAGGATACGTGCTGTGAGATTCTGTCGTAAAGATAAAATGGCTCTTCTTCCAAAATCCAGAAATTTTACCTCATCGGATACCTCTTCTCCCACTTCATAATCCTCATCAATCTTTTTTGCATCCGACAGAGGTATCTGTGTTATTGGATCTGTGAGTTCTTCATCTTCAACCACAACTCTGTTTCTCCAAATCTCGAAGTCACCCTTGTCTATATTGACAATAATGTCAAAATTATCAGCCGATCCATACTTTTTGGCAAGCATCCCTCTGAAGACATCTTCAAGAACACTCATCATTGTAGGACGATCAATGTTCTTCAGTTCTTTAAATTCCGAGAAGGTGTCGATTAAATTAACATTTTCCATCTGGTTAAAAGCCTATTATTTTACTTAATTTTTAAAATTTCTTTTGTCATTTTTATCTCGTCAAAATTGAAGGATAGTTCCCGCGATTCTTTCTTTTTACCTTTTATACGAACTTCTGTATCAAGTTCAAACCCCCCTTCTGTTATGTTCTTTAGTGTGCCTGAGAATTTTTCCCCTTCTTTATTGACTACTTCAACATTCTTACCAATATTCTTTCGGTATTGTTCAAGAACCATAAAGGGCATATCCAGCCCGGGAGAAGAAACCTGAAGTTCGAAATCCTCCTGATCGCGGTCAAGGTTTTTCTCGATATGACGATGTAGTTCAACACATTCTTCAAGCGTTATTCCCTTATCAGTGTCAACAAAAACAGAAATCCTGTTGGCACTGCTTACTTTGACAGAAACAAGAAAAACACCTTTCCCTTCAATGTATTCATTTACAATATTTTCTATGTCGTTTTTGTCAATCATACCCAATTTGGGATAATAAAATAGGGGACTCCGGTCCCCTAGGCTCAATTCCCCTCTTAATTGATGCAAAGATAATTAAGGTTTTGGAAATAACAAGCTTTCAATAGAATAATATTATTTTCACATCTTTGCAAATGATGTTGGAAGATATTTATACAAAGGAAGAAAAGGTACTTTTTTCATCATGTAACCTTTGTCCCAGGGAGTGCAGGGCCGACAGGACCAGTGGTAATGCAGGTTATTGCGGACTTGATGCGGGTATGAATATCGCTTCCATTTGCATTCATAAAGGAGAAGAACCTCCGGTAAGCGGAGAAAAGGGTATTTGTAATATTTTTTTTTCGGGATGTAATCTTCGTTGTATTTATTGCCAAAATTATGATATAAGCAGACCACCTTCATCATTTTTCAGAAGCAAATATTCTTACCAGGAAGCCCTTGATGAGATTGAAAGGATCCTTTCTGCCGGTGTCAGGGCAGTTGGTTTTGTGTCTCCTTCTCATGTTGTACCTCAGGTAAAAGCTCTTATCAGAGGTTTGCATGACAGGGGTCTGAGGCCGCTGACAATATATAATACAAATGCTTACGATAAACCGGAAGTAATTGACAGCCTGGATGGGATGATTGATATTTATCTTCCTGATTATAAATATGTGAGTAGTTCAATAGCAAAGGAATATTCTGATGCTTCTGATTATCCCGAAGTCGCACTCAGAGCTCTGAAAAGAATGTATTATCAGAAAGGATCTTTATTCCGGACAGACAGGGAGGGCAGGGCAGAAAACGGTATGCTTATCAGACATCTGGTATTGCCCGGTCATACAGAAGAAAGCATGAAAGTGCTTGAGACTATTGCCGGGGAGTTATCTCCCGGAGTAAGCGTATCGCTCATGGCGCAATATTATCCTACTCCGGGGGTTAGTGATCACACCTTACTTAATAGACCCTTATACAAGGAAGAGTATGGATCAGTTGTTTGTTACATGAAAAAGCTGGGTTTCAGGAACGGATGGTTCCAGGATATGAATAGTTATCTTACTTACCGGCCTGATTTCAAAAAGGATGTCCCCTTTTGAAGAAATGTTATTTAGCTGAATAAAAGCTGACAATATAGAGAGTACAGTTTGCGCCTTTACTGCTTTGTCCTTATTATACTTGTAAAGGGCTTAAAAAAAACCGTCTCATTTTTATGAGACGGCTTCCTTAAAGCTTTATCCTAACCACTTGACAGTTACTTTATCTTCTGCGGGAGCTATTGCTACTCCTCTCCGAACTTTTTTCACTTCTAACAGAAGCGTTGCTGCTTCTGCTTACGCTGCTGTTGCGGCTTACTGAGCCGGAGCTCTTTGAAGATGACCGGCTTGATCTTGTTACTGTTTTACTTTTGGCCGGCTGAGATCTGGTAGCTCTTGTTACTGCACTCTTTGATGATGAACTGTTACCTGAACTGGCTCTGGTGGAAGAGCTCTTGGAAGGGGTAGAAGCTGGTTGTTTTGCCCGGGCCGGCTGAGTAGTAGCTCTCGGTGTTGAACTGTTCTGGGTATTTGTTGATCTGTTTACGGTACTTTGCCGGCTGTTGGTATTTACTGTCCTGCGTTCCGGAGTAGCCTTCGTTTCGCGGGAAGTACCCTGTGAGTTGCTTCTTGCAGACAACTGTATCCTGTTTTGTTCTGCTGAAGGAGTCCGGCTTTCCCTGTTTACCCGTGTATCATTAGAGGATCTCTGGTTAGAGACGGTCCCTCTTTCAGTATTGGCTGCCCGGCTGTTGACTGACCTCTGTTCGGTCGCAACTCTTCTTTCCCTGTTAGTTGAGGCATTGCCTGACGATTTTTGATCGGAGATACTCCTTCTCTCAGTGTTTGAAGCCCTGCTGTTGACAGCTCTCTGATCGGCAGAAGTTCTCCTTTCTCTAACCATCACAGTGTTTGTGGCCGTTCTCCTGGTACGATCCGGATGTAATTTGGTGAAGAGTACTTCTCCTTCCCTTCTCTGTTCAGGTCTGTTATATGTATTCTTGTAATTACCTTTGTTTATGTTTACTACCACAACCGGAGAGTAAACCCTTATTCTGTTATAGTAGAAGTCATTGTATCTGGCATATCTTGGGTAATCCCAGTGGCGGTAATGTTTGTAGTAAACGTGGTACCAGTTGTAGTGATAACCGTAGTAGTAGTGCCAGTAGTGTGCTCTCCACGGACGCCAGTAAGGTGGGTAGTAACCCCAGTACCATGATGAGCGCCAGATGACGTAGTTTGGCATGTAAATGTACCTTATGACCGGCCATAAAGATACCTGATATGGTGTGGTACTTACCACTGTTACATTTGTCACTCTGGCTGCTCCTGTTGATCTTCCCATGTAACCAGGATTTGGTGTCTCATTGTAAATGGGCTCTATGATGTAATTCTTGCCGTACAGAGCTTCATCACCAATGAGCTGTATCTGGGCAGAACCGTCAGAGAACTTCTCTACAACAAAGACTGCAACATCCTGACTCTCTTTCCGGTCAAGGGCTACCCTTAACACTATTGAGTGGACATTCCCATCAGGATAGTCAGTGACCGTGATGTAATCAACGTAGTTGTCTCCGTTAAGATCCAGGTTATTTATCCTGGAATTCTCGTCATTAAGATTTCTCTCAAATGCTTCAAGTGTTTCTGATTCCTGGAATAGCTTCATCACTGCATAAAGATTCAGATTGTCTCCGGGCAGTCCCAGATATTCTTCAGGATAATCCTGCGCCTTAACTGTGGTCGCGAGGGCGACCAGGACTGCGAGAATTGATGTGGTTATTAGCTTTTTCATTTTTGTAAGTATTAGAAGATTCAGTTCTTCATTTATACATCAAAAGCTGTACCAAAGTTGCAATAGTGAGGTAAAACGGGCATCTGAGACTTGTTTATCAAGCCTTATCCTTAATCCACAGAAAGCATGTATGCAGCTATTTAGTGAATTTTACAGAGATCTTAATTTTTTTTGCTCAATATCCAAAGCAAACCTTGAAACAGGAATACATTTGTAAATATCCTGGCATGATTTAATATTCTTTTCTGAATAAAAGGATTATGTTAATCGGTATTCATCCGGCTTCGCATAAAGCTATGACGCACACGAGGGTCAGGTAAAATTGGATTCGCTTCCCTGGTGTTTGTATCGTTTTTTTGAATCCGGAACTTGTGCCGGTCTTCATACAATTTGATTATTTTCAGTAATAATTTAAGGAAATGTGAGATATAAAATGGCCAAATCAATAATACAGCATGAAAGTTGCTTGATTTAAATTTGTATATTTGATACATTATATATACCTGATCGTAACTCCAATACAAAAAAAAAATGGCGAAATATCTTAATATTGGGTTTTTCATTATAATGTTGGTAATGAATTATCTGGCAAATGCACTTCCTTTAAATAATAAAACCACAGGACAGTTGTCGGATTCTCTTCCTAATTTATTTGTCCCTGCAGGGATTACATTTTCCATATGGGGATTAATATACCTTCTTTTGATTATTTATTGTATTATTCAATTTACCGGTTCTGATCAGCAAGTAATAGGTAAAATATCCTGGCTATTCGGATTGTCATGCATATTTAACGCGCTTTGGATTGTGGTATGGCATTATCAGAAAATTCCTCTCTCGGTTTTGGTGATGGCAGGCCTGCTGGTGACTCTTATAGTGATCAATATTCATATAAAAGGCCTTTCCTATGGTTTAATAAAGGTAGCTTTCGGTATTTATCTCGGATGGATATGTATAGCAACAATAGCCAATATAACTGCACTTCTGGTGTATTATAACTGGAATGGCTTCGGTATGCCCGAAGCTACCTGGACTATCATTATGATTATTACCGGAGCTCTTCTTGTTTCGGTTTCGATAGTAAAGTTAAATAATCCCTATATCGGACTGGCAGTTATCTGGGCTTTCACAGGGATATTTATCAAAAGACAGGAAGATTTCCGTACAATAGCATTTACAGCTATTGCAGGACTGATAATTGTTTCTGTCATCACCCTGCTTGCCTTTCTGAGGAAAAATATCAGACTCTTCTGATAATGTTAACCGCCAAATATGCTGTTAAAGAGGGAAATTAAAAGGATTCCCTGTTTTTTATGAACTAATGTCGTTTTTTATATCATATTTCCTATCTTATTCTACATAGTCTTATTAATTTCGTAAATTGATTCATCAAGGTGGATGGATATAAATTCATTATAAATGTTTATTTAATTCATTAAAAACTCTGTTATGTCAAAATCATTTTTTTTATCAGTTTTATCATTTTCCCTGATCATTATTTTATTTACCGGATGTAGCAAGGAGGATGGAGAAGTCTATAATATTTTTTCAGTTGAGGGATGTTCAATAGAAGAATATAATGCCGATTATTTACCTGAAACAGTTTCCTATATTCCATCACGCCTGTGGCAGTGTGAAAATGTAATGTACAGGACTGATATACAAATTTCTCTTTATCCTTCTGCAGCAATAATACTTGAAGTATATAATGCTTCTGCAGTTACTACAATACCTGAAGGCACTTTCACTATGGGCGAATCGTGTAATGTAGGTTTTACAGCAGGTTTTTATCCCAATCCGGGAGGTAAAACGCAGGGATTATCATTTTCATCAGGTTCTCTCACTATTGAAAAAAAGGATGGGGATTATTATATTGCTGTCAATTTATCAATAGAGCAGGAATCCGGAGGAGGCAACCTGATAGGTAATTTCAAGGGTGTTCCTTCAGAAATGACCTCAAGATGAGACGAGATAGCTGCA
>DAINPM010000026.1:0-25185 GCA_036743455.1 Bacteroidales bacterium
CTGGCCTACTCTTGATCCTCTCTCCCATCCCGTTGATCCTGATGAAGATAAAGCCTCTTTTGATATCTGTAAGATACAGGGGAAAAGCGGACATGCAGGAATTTTTGCCTGCTACCATGCCTACCCGTACTACCCCAATTTCATAAGCCAGGAACCTTCCTATCAGATCTATGAAGATGAATACGGTAAAAACAGCTATCTCGGTTATTTGGTCGCCCTTAAGGATCATTATTCAGAAATACCTCTCGTGATAGGAGAATTTGGAGTTCCATCCAGCTGGAACAGTGCCCATGAATCATTCAGCGATATGGACCACGGAGGCTATTCTGAGAACCAGCAAGGTGAGAAAAACATGCGCCTCATGCATAATATTCTGTCTTCAGGCTGTGCAGGCGGTTTTGTTTTTGCATGGATGGATGAATGGTTTAAACCCACATGGCTTATTTCCTATCTTGAAGCTTATGGCTTCCCCTCTGAAGGAGTGATCATTCCTACACGCCAACTCTGGCATAACCTGTTGTCACCGGAACAAAACTTTGGCCTTCTTACCTTCAGTCAGACTAATACCGGGCCATTCATACAATACCAGCTGGATAATAGCACAGGGCCGGTAAGTAAGGTGGAGATAACCAATGATAACTGCTTCCTTATGTTAGAGATTGAAACCTCTCAGAACATAACTCCGGGAGATATAATGATGATCGCACTTGATACTTATCTCAGCAACACAGGAGAATCACTCTTCCCTGACGGGAAAAATATTCCCAACAGATCAGAGTTTCTGCTCAATATAGTGTTCGGGCAGGATACAGCTTTTCACTATGTTACAGAAGCCTATGACATGAATGGTCTGACTCCCAGATTCAATCTTTCTGATCCTGCAGTACAGAAATACAAAAGCACTGTTACCGATGGTGCCCCATGGGTACTAATGAAATTCTATAACGACTCTTACATGCTTACAGTCGATACAACAGGGAAACTGCCTGTTGAAAATTCATCTGACTATTCTTTCGGAGAACGCACTGCCGTTGCCTGGTATAACAACAAAGTGAAAATCAGACTCCCATGGACCCTTCTGCATTTCTATGATCCCACACAGATGAGAGTGATTGACGGAGCTGAGACATACGATGGCGGACGTTCATACGAGATCAAAACAAGCCAGTCGGATGGTATAGCTCTTTCTGTTAATTATAAAAATAGTGTAGTTTCATCCACAACAAGATACAGCTGGACAAAATGGCTGATAGCACCTCCTACAGTCAGTGTCGAAAAGAAATCCTATCAGATAGTTAAATCCGGTTTAACTTCTCTTCCATTCTTCGCCGACTGACGCAATGTGGGCCTTCTTTCTGCTTTCTTCTTTTTGTCAAATCCCGATCTGTCAGCTTGTCCCCATCCTTTTTTCCGTCTCAGGGCTTCAAAATTTCCCCTTATAGCAAACCAGGTATGTACAGGATAAAAGAAAGGCTCAAGTAATGCAGTACCCAATAGTTTCAGTACATCTCTTTTTTTCTTGTATTTATGAAATGTGATTTCTTCAAACAAAACAGACCAGGTCGAAAGAGCAACAGCAAAAGTGTAAACAAAAAGAAATAGCAGCAAATAGAATGGCCAGTTAAGAGCATTTATAATTATAAGATATATTGTAAACACAAAACCGGCAAAAGCAATTAACGGAGAAAGCCATTCAAAGAATAACCAGTATGGATACCCAAGTAATCCCAATTGCTTGTATTCAGGATTCAGGCACATTTTCCTGTGAGTCCACAATGATTCAACCAGCCCTCTTGTCCATCTTGTCCTCTGCCTCCTCAAAGACTTTACATCTGAAGGCACTTCTGTCCAACACAGAGGATCCGGAATATAAGTGACCTCATATTTACGATCGTGCTCAGACATATAACGCCTCATCCGCAGAACCAGTTCCATGTCTTCTCCAACTGTTTTTGTACTATATCCGCCCGCATTAATAACAGTCTCCCTGTCGAAAATCCCCATAGCCCCGGATATAAGCATCAAACCATCCAGATGGCTCCATGCCATCCTGCCAAGAAGAAAAGCCCTGGTGTATTCAAGTACCTGAAAACGAGGCAGTATCTTTTTTGGAATATGGATCTCCCTTATATGCCCACGTTCCACCTCACACGAATTAACTATCCTGATAACCCCTCCTGATCCGATAACCTTACGTTCTTTTTCCTCAAGAAAAGGCTTTACAAGCTTTAATATAGAATCCGGTTCAATTATTGAATCTGCGTCAATAGAAACAAAAAGTGAACTCTTGCATATATTTATACCGGCATTGAGAGAATCAGCTTTTCCTCCATTGTTTTTGTCGATCACAGTCAGCCTTGTATAGGAGGGATCTTTCGATTTATAAACACCCCTTATCCTCTCACATGGTATACGATAATCAAAATAATAATTGACCTTTACAAGATCATAAGCTCCCATGATCTTTTCAAAGGTGTTATCTGTTGATCCGTCATTAACCAGAATAACTTCGAAATTATTGTAATACAGAGATAATAATGTTCTTATGTTATCAATAATAGTCTTACTCTCATTGAAAGCCGGAGCAATAATTGATATTTTAGGACTTAAAGGAGATAAAACCAGAGAGTTGTAATTAACATAACTGTTCTTTCTCAGATATTTACGTAACTCAAGGGCGGAAAATATCCCGAGACAAAGATATGACACAAATATTATCAGTGTCAGAATGAAAACTATATGTCC
Organism: Bacteroidales bacterium; assembly: GCA_036743455.1. Classification (GTDB taxonomy): domain Bacteria; phylum Bacteroidota; class Bacteroidia; order Bacteroidales; family VadinHA17; genus LD21. The sequence continues at coordinate 2,746 of DAINPM010000026.1, forward strand.
GAATAGTAAATCCATAGCTTCTAATATATTCTTCGGTCGAGAACGTGTCTTACAATAATATTATAGTTTTTATACTCCGACTTCATCAGTTTAACAAGAGCTTTTACTCCTTCCTCCCCGTTGTTTTCTATTGCTTTCGTAGCTTCAATCTGTAACTGGACATCGTCCTCCTTGTCAAGCACCAGAGTAAGAAAACCCATCATCGACAAATCAGGCATTTTACCCATTGCCTTTACAATCTCCAGGCAAATACCATAATCCTGATCTTTATACATCCTCTTCATTGTCCCAAGTGTTGATCTCATCTCCATGTCTCCTGCAACTTGTATTGCCAGTTTCTTTACTTCGGGCTCAGGATGCATAATTGCTTCTCTCACATCATCTTCTGCATCTATTTGTTTAAACTCTCTTATCATGCGAAGAGCGAACATGGCAACTGTCGTATTTTCAGACTTCAACCATTGCTTGAATGAAGGTACCGGTATATCATGCTGAATGATCATCTCATGAAGAGATATCTGTTCCCATAAAGAGAAGGGTCTGGTCAGATGTGACAGGAATTCAAAAGAATTTTCATCACCAAGTCTGACAAGGGCTATTTGCGCTTCCATACGGAGAATGTCATTCGACGAATTGAGCGCTTTATAAATTTCCTCATTTGCATCCCTTATGTTCATAAATGCAAGTTCCCTGAAACCTTTTATTTTCTTATGCCAGCGTCTATCTCTTGCCCTTCTGACAGAATCCCTGTCAAGTCCCAGATGCTTATACAGACTTAACAGTTTCTTTTCCTCTTCACCTTTAAGGTTAATACTCACATCTATCATCTGGTCGATAAGCACCTGCCGGCGAAAAGTATCAGAGGCGATAGGACGGAAATCGTCAGGATTGGCATTGCCAAAAAGATAGTCCAAAATAAGACCCTGGTATTTCTCCAGGAGATACTGGCGTAATTTTTCTTCCTTTTCCATCCTTCTCCTGTTTAACAGAATGACAATCAGCAAAACAAGCATTGTCGTAATGGAAAAAGCTATTGCTGCAATGAGAGAATTGACAAAGGAAATTGATTTACCAAAATAATCTATTCTTTTAAGCCAGGGGTTATCTTCATTCAGGAAAAGGATTTCAGCCGGAGTTTCTGCAATTGCTTGTTCTGTAATAATGCTATCTGAGGGTAATTCAGTATCATTTTTCGTTTCAGCACTACCAACGCCGGTAACAATTTCCTGAAATGTGCCTGGACTATTAACATTAATCCTATTTTGTGCCACCTGCGGGGTTTCTTCTATTACTTCTTTCCCCTTTCCTGATATCTTTCCGGGTATTGGAGATTTTGAAATCCTGACTTTAAAAAAGCCATCTTCGTCAACCATGATAGCATTCCTGTCGATGTATTCGCGTACTTCATTAAGAAAAGCCTGAGCATTTAATCTCCGTCGGAAAGCGCCTAACTGTACCGGAAAATCATTCATCCCGGATGCCACAAAACCTTTTATTATTGCATTTTCAATATTATATTCAAGAGGTATATCAGCTATAGTTTCAGTCTCAGGACTAATAGTACCTGAGATACCTGAATCAGCTATCTGTTGTGCAGGTGATACTGTCTGCACCAGTATCAGGAATGAGAAGGCTGTTATAAATAAAACAAAATGCTTCATTATTTCATCTTAAGTGCATAGATGAGGTTAATATTCCCTTCAAAACGGTTGCGTAATTGGCCCTCCTGGTACTCCTCCCTCGAATATCCTGCCCCTACACGCATTTTTATTTTTTCGGAAAGAGAAACAAAATATGCAAGTCTTACACTGTTGGCACTAAGTCGCTCCACATCGGTCTGTACATCAAAAGGTTCATCCGGAGCGGTTCCGGTACCAAGAGTGAGCTGAAGATAATCAGTATCATTGAAATATCTTCGTCCGTTAAGATAAAATGAAGTCGTTGGTCCATTATCTTTAAAATACACATATCCCTTTAGTGAGAACCAGAATTTATTCAGATATTTTTCCACAGATAATCCTGAAATAAAAATATTCCGGTCAAAATAATAATAATTGAGACCTGCCGACACGGCCCATCCATCAGGCAGTATCTGCCATACTTCCAAAGCAGCTCTGTGACCGGGGAAATAATCACCCGGACTATAGGCATAAGCAATATATGCATAATTCTTATCAGATATAGTTGGCCAGGCTTCAGCTTCAAACTGCAGCTCTGTAACACTCATCTCCGGTTCATCTTTTTTTATATTGCCTGCATTTATTCCGGCTGTTACCGGTCCGAAGTTAAAATGATGACCGGCACCTGCCTTGAATATCTGCCAGAAACGGGAATAAGGCTCACTGAAGGAATCAAATGAATAACCGATTCTTATATCTGTAGCTACAGGTGTATTTTCTTTTGACCACAATGTTATGTCTCTTCTGGCTGAAAGAGCATCGGCGTTGTCTGGCTCTGTCATCAACAGAGTATCTATCACAGCTGCTGCCAGTTCATAATTTTTTTGCCAGGCAAGGATACGTCCTAACAGTATTCGTGCATCCCCATAATCAGGGTATTCATTTACCAGCTTCCTTGCAGCAACAGCTGCTTCTTGATAATTACCTTCAAAGGCCATGGAACGTATTCTTCCATATTCAGCTTCAGGATCATCTGTATGTTGTGCCGCAAGCGGCGCAGAAACAAGTAAAAATGAAAATAAATAACAGATAATTAATATAATATGATGTTTTCTGTGCATATATTATTTCTTACAAATTGATCTTATTTTTTCAAGAAGCTCACCAGGATTGAAAGGTTTAACTATATATCCATTAATACCCAGGCCTCCTGCCTGCTTCTGTACCTGTGGGTCGCTGAAAGCAGAAACGATAAGAACAGGTGTATTTTTGTTCAGATCTGACCGAAGATATTTAACCAGTTCCAGTCCACTGTGATATGGTAAATGAATATCAACAACTATCAGATCATAATTATTTTCTGTAATCAGATGAAGTGCTTCTATTCCATCTTCAGCTGTATCTGTTGAATAACCTTCTTTTTCTATAAGCAATGAAAGGGTTTTCTTTGCCAGTCTGTTATCCTCACAAATTAATATACCCATTTCATTATCAGTTGACATATGCTCCATTCAATCTGTTCTGCACATCTTTATACGGATAAAAATGGAGAATTCCACAAATTTTGCAAAATAAAGACTTCCGAATTTGATAACTATTTATTAACCTGTGACAAACAGACAGGCGGCTATGATGAATATTCATTGACAGTACCTATTAGAGAGAGAACCAGTAATTGAATTTAACAAGGAAAATATTTCCCGGATACACATCCCCAAGGAATTTATATGATTCGCCCAAAGAAGCTTCTGAAGAGAAGTTGTTTCCCGACCGGTCACTCGACCATACCAGATAAAGATAAGAGCCGGGATTAAACTCCCACCTTGCTACCAGATTCGATCTGAACTCATGGAAATTAAAATCGGGATTTCTGATCAGGTACTGCGGGAAAGTCTGGCCCTGTTCATACAATTCTATTAAACCCTGGTCTACATTCATACTGTTCATTAAAACAAACCTTTGGTCATAGTCTTTGTCCCCGGGAGATGTTATCCGTTTGAATTCCGAATAAGAACCTCTCGACACAAACGGGCTCCCATAGTACTGTAAAGATATTTCAGGTGTTATATTAAGATCGGCTCTGAAAGTCAGGCCCATTGTTTTCTGATCAATTGTTCCCAGAAAAAATTGGCTGACAGGCATTAATTGATCCAGGAATGTTACATACTGCAGTTCATCAACATTTCTGCTGTAGTCGATATTTACACTGAGCTTAAGCATATGCAGAGGACGGACAGTGAGGCTGGGCATAAGACTATAATTCCACCCTGAATTATTTCCTGATCTTCCATAACTTCCTGTTAACCCTGCAATACATCTTTTTGATCCGTCTGTTCTGAGATTACCTGAAGCCATAATACTGCCGGGAACTATCATATCCGGTCCTCCGCGTAATTTTCTGGGATCAAAGCCCTGTGAATGAAAAAAGAAATTTGTTCTGAATGAATAATTATTTCTGAACTGAGCTGAAAAAGCAAGACTTGCTCCCGATCCCATATAGGTACTGTTAAAATTCCACGAATTAAACTGGTTAAAGTTGGCAGAAAAAGTATTGAAGATTGAGAAAGGGCGGGTCACTAAAAAAGATATTTCATTGCTTTGTGTTACTTCATCAGCCTGGTTCATATATCCCATATCATTTAGTTCAAGACCAGGTGAAACCCAGGAGATTTCAGTAGCATATTTCCAAAGGCCTTGTGATCCTTTTCCTATTTTTATCTTACCTCCATGACCTCCAAGACTCGTTCTCTCAGGATTATAATCGAGATAGTCTGCTCCCGGTCTCTGAAAATACCTGGCAGATGATTCCTGTAAAATAGTTATAGCTTCCCTGCTGCCATCAACATAACTACCAACAAGTCTTGCATCAAGATAGTATTTCTTGTCCTTCCAGTGATGTCTCAGATCCAGACCGCCTGTAAAGGCATCATTAACTAAAAACTCCAGACCTTCATCATCTATCGATCTGTTTGTTGATGTTATTATACCTCCTATGAAAGTATTACCCTCATTGTAGCCCTGACGTATACGGGCCATTGTATAGTTTGTAAGTGGTTCAACTTTAAATTTTTCTGTGTTTCCATATGAATCACTTATCCGGGCAAATTCATTTGCTGTAATGCTTTGTATCAATCCTACAGAAAGACCCTTTGATGTTGTTCCACTGAATTTAAGAGCACTCAGGATAGTAGTCATATCGGGGGCATCAACATAATAACCTTCCGGTTGATACAGGTTCCTTGAAGGAGAATGTCCTATTCTGCGTGAATAAAAAAGACTTTTATCATCAAAATCATAATCGAAGATAGTCAGCCCTTCAAGAAAAAAAGGCCGTTTTTCTTCATAAAATGTTTCAAAAGCAGACAAATTCATCACTGAGGGATCAGATTCAACCTGTCCGAAATCAGGATTTATGGTCAGATCAATAGTGAAATTACTTGATACCCCTATTTTGGCATCAAGTCCCAGACTGCCACCCCATTCTCTTCCATTTGAATTAAAAGGATTATCAGCATTCGCTTCAAAAGTCTCAAAACTACCTAAAGCAAATGGCATTATCTCAATCCGCCGTGATGGTTTTAAGTTTTTTATACCTCTCAATTCGCCAAAATTATAAAGCATACCCGGACCAGTACTGCTTTGAATCTCCCAGTCACTCTCCTCTGAAAGCCTTGAAATCCATCTCCATACATGCAGACCCCATATCTGTTCCTCTTCCCGGCTGTAACGAAGCTGGCTAAAAGGAATTTCCATTTCAGCTACCCAGGCAGAATCCTCCATCCCTGCCTTCGCATCCCATACTGCATTCCAGTTAGAATCCCAATTCATGGGATTGAACAGGATATTATCAGTCTTTTGCCCCCAGGCCGAGACATGAAATTCGAATCCTGTACGGTAATCCCTGTAACTGTCAAAAGATAATCCAACAACATCACCCTCGTATTTATCACGGCCTGTCGACATCCTTACTATCTTCTCTGGTTCTCCATCCCAGGCACGAATGGCAACATAGATGTTTTTATCGTCATACTGAATATTTATTTCAGTCGGATAGGTAGGCGGAGCCCCCTCATGAGGTACCCATTGATGAAAATCCCCTGCCCATGTGCCATGTTGCCAACATTCATCATCGAGCTTCCCGTCTATAACGGGCTTATCAGTCACAAGACGGGTAGTAGTATAAACAGGCTGTTTGATCTCATTACTGCTCTTATAGACAGTATCCTGCTGTACATAATCACCTGTATAAGAGCTTATGGCCTGGACATTTAGGGAAACAAAAAATGATAAAAGACAAAAAGTCAGAAAGAATGATAAAAACCGGGAAAGTTTCATGCGATTATACTAATATTATTTTATTGGCCGTATCGGACTTACATGAATAATTTAATCATTTTCTTTTGAGAATTACTGCTCATGTAAGTGACATTTGATTTAATTCAACATGCTAATTGACCCCAAAAATAACAGAATATTTTTTATAGGTGCTTTTCATGTTTAAATTTTGGACATATCAGACCAGTATCTTTAATAAATATAAAAGCATAATAATTATTATTGTCAATGATGATACCCCTATCGGGAACCATACCGGGGCTATCCATGGCACAGGTATAAGAAAAAGAACATCAATAGTCTTAAGTGTGGGTGGCCATTTTATAAGTATATAAAGAGAAAGATAATAGAACAGGTCCCAGAAAGCGAAAGTCCAAAGAAAGAATACCCCTTTTTCCACCCACGAACTGCCAGTCAGATATGCAATAATCAAAAGCATGACAATAGTTGCAGCTTCTCTTGTCATTTCAATATGCAAGTATCTTTCAGGAATGGAATCGACAACATTTTTAGTCGATGGCGAGTCAATCATACCAAGTGCTTTCCGAAGGTATACAACAACGACACCCTCAAAATGAGCCATGGCAATACCGAACACAGCAAGCAAAACCAGTGTTGAAGCCATAACAATTCCTCCTCATTATGTTTTTTAAATGTATATCAATCACTTGTCTTTATTTTATTAAACACTAACTGCTAAAAACATCCTTTAATTCAGGCACAAATACCAGTAATCCGGTTATTGCTGCAGCTATAGCAGCAATAAGCACTCCTCCGGCAGCAAGATCTTTTATCTTTTTAATTCTTTCATCCTGTTCCCTTGTAATAATATCCGAAAGATTCTCTACTGCAGTGTTAAAACACTCGCTTGTAACTACAAAGCCGCTAACAATAATGATATACAGCCAGTCCCCTTTGCTTATATTAAGTACGATCCCAAGCACAACAACCAGGATAAGAAGAACCAGCTGTATCAGGGCATTTCTTTCTTCTTTCACAAGTACCAGCAGCCCCTTAAAAGCACATGCGAAACTGCCTATTATACCTGTCTTACCTTTTTTCTTCATGTTATATTTATTATTATCCTTTTATTCCGGTTTAATGTTCACCATTTTGTATCAGCCTATAATGCCTGACTGAATAAATCTTGTCAGGAATAAAATATCAGCCTGCTGTATTTGTATCAGACGATTCCCTGATTAAAGCAAAATATTTTTTAATCGACTTGTTATACTTCTTAATTTCCTTATGATTAAGTGAATAGATGATATTCAGTCCATCGGTCCGGCTGGAAATCAGTCCTGACCTTCTGAGTTCGGAAAGATGTTGTGAAACAGTGGTACGGCTCAGAGGAATAAAATCTGCTATATTCCCTGAGGCGGAAAACTTTGATTGAGCCAGAATTTTCAGTATTGCCAGTCTTGCCGGATGGGATAAAATTCTTGAATAATTTGCAAGATCCTGCAATGTTTTATCAAACTTATATGCTTTATTCATAACTCGTATACTAATGTTGTAAACATACGTTTTTTATAGTTAAAATAAAAATAAATCTTAATCATAGACCAACATTATTAAAAACCTGCCGGCTGAACATTTTTTTGGAAATCAGTGAAGGATTTCAGAAGGGAAAATATCTGAAAAATAAAGCCGGAGAAACAATTTCTGTATTAACTTAAGTAAAAAAACAAAGTCTTTTAAGTTATGCAATCTATAAATATTTAACTTTATGCACTTTATTATTACCTGAATTAAGTCTGTTATGGCTGATTATGATTTCATTAAACCCTATGGGGAAAAACAAAGAATTTTTGACAAGAGGTATCTGGAAATGGCTCTTGTATGGGCTAAAAATTCATATTGTAAAAGACGTCAGGTTGGCGCTCTTATTGTAAAGGGAAGAATGATAATATCTGACGGGTACAATGGGACTCCTGAAGGTTTTGAAAATATATGTGAAGATGAAAATAACGTAACCAAACCTTATGTTCTTCATGCCGAAGCAAATGCGATAACAAAAGTGGCTAAATCGAATAATTCAAGCGAAAATGCCACTCTTTATGTTACCTCTTCTCCATGCATGGAGTGTGCAAAACTGATAATACAATCAGGAATAAAAAGAGTGGTATTTTGTAATAAATACCGTATAGCTGACGGCATTGAATTATTAAAACGGGCAGGAATTGAGATGGTATATATAGATATTGAAAATGACATTTATGAGCAACAATAATTCAAAAAAAAGTATTTTTCTTCCACTGATAGTAGCAATTGCTATAATTCTGGGTATTCTGACAGGCATATATTTCCCTGTGGAAAATGATATCCCTCCTCTTTCCAGTATCAAACCCCGTAATGAGAAGCTAAGTAATATACTCAATATTATTGAGGCAAATTATGTTGATTCTGTTAACCGCAATGACCTGGCTGAGACTGCCATCCCTGCAATTCTAAAAAAACTTGACCCTCATACTGTATATATTCCGGCAAAGGATATGGTCAGAGCAAATGAACCTCTTCAGGGGAATTTCGAAGGAATAGGCATTTCCTTCAGTAATATGAATGATACCATTTTGATAATAAGCACTATCCCGGGCGGACCCTCTGAAAAGACCGGTTTGCTTCCTGGAGATAAAATTATCTATGTGAATGATTCCCTGATAGCAGGGACAGGCATAAGTGATGAAAAAGTGATGTCCATGCTCAAGGGGCAACGGGGTACTACTGTCAAAGTTGGTGTTTCAAGAAAAGGTTATAATGAAATTCTCAGTTACAATATAACCCGTGATAAAATTCCGCTGAACAGTATTGAGGTTTCTTACATGGTCAATGAGCATACCGGATATATCCGGATCACGAATTTTGCTCTCTCCACATACGATGAGTTTATGAAAGCATTTGTTGAGTTAAAAGCTTCGGGTATGACAAAGCTTATACTGGATTTACGCGGTAATTCCGGTGGCATAATGGAAGCAGCTATTGAGATAGCTGAACAATTCCTGAAACAGGGAGATCTGATTGTCTATACTCAGGGCAGGACACAACCAAGAAAAGAATTCAGAGCCAGAGGTAATGGCAGGTTTGAGACAGGTGACCTTGTTGTCCTCATTGATGAAACAACGGCCTCGGCTAGTGAAATACTGGCCGGAGCTATACAGGATAATGACCGGGGTACAATAATTGGAAGACGTTCTTTTGGTAAAGGACTGGTACAGGAACCTATCACTTTTCAGGACGGCTCAGGAATGAGACTGACTGTTGCACGATATTATACTCCCTCCGGCAGATCAATACAGAAACCTTATTCAAACGGTTTCGAAGAATATTATAATGATCTCAATGACCGTTTTAACAGACACGAATTTGCAAATTCTGACAGTATAAGATTCCCTGACTCATTGAAATTCACTACAAACAACGGCAGGATAGTATATGGCGGAGGAGGTATTATGCCTGATGAATTTGTTCCTTATGATACCTCTATGATATCACCTTATCTTCTACAGGTCAGACCCCTGATCTATCAGTATGCATTACAGTACACTGAAAAAAACAGGGATGATTTGACACAATACACCGATCCCCTTGAACTGGAAAAATACCTCGACAAAAAGAATCTCTTTGAACAGTTTGTCAGTTTTGCAGCAGAAAATTCCATAAAGCCTGATCCTCACGGAATTAAAATATCAAGGGAATTCATTTATATCCAACTCAAAGGTTATATAGCCAGGAATATAATGGATAATAAAGGAGCTTATCCTATATGGGAAAAAATTGATCCTACTTTATTATACGCTATCCGGTACCTGGAGAAATAATTATAAAAAAACCTTATTGTTTTTATATCCCTCTTTATTCTTAGCGGATTGATGATATAAAAGAATCCAGAAGTGTAAATGAAAGTTCAGGTTCTTCAATAAACCCCATGTGTCCGGAATTTTCAAGAATAGCAATTCTAATTCTGTCGCTAAGGTGTACCTTCGCTGTGGCTTCTGCACTGTCAATATGGTTATCCATTCCCCCTAGCAACCATAAGCACGGTATGCTAATATCTTCCATAACTTCAACTCTTGAAGGCCTCTCCATCATACCCCTCAAAGCAGCAATAATACCTCTTTCAGGAATAGCAGCCGCTATCTTCTTAAGACGCTCTCTTTCACCGGCATATTTCTCAAGATTACTATTTGCAAAGAGTCTTGAAATACTATCAGGAAACATTCTGTCTTTATTACCTGACATAACAAGCCGTATTTCCATTTTCCGCTTTTCATAAACCTCAGGAGAATCAGCAAAAGGGTGTGAATGAAAGAGACAGTATCCCTTGAGCAGATCAGGAAAAAGATCAGCAAAAGCCAAAGTAACATAACCACCCATTGAATGGCCTGTCATAAAGACCGGACCAGTATCTGCTTCCCTTAGTAATTCCTTTATCAGACCGGCCATAAAGTCCATCCCATGAATGTCCCCAAAGACATCTGACCGGCCATGACCCGGCAGGTCAACAGCTATAACACGATATTTCAACGCCAGTCTGTCAGCAAAACCCGTCCAGACTTCAGAGTTCTCCAGATAACCATGAATCAATACAACAGGCAGACCCTGACCTCTGTCGCTGTAATACATCCTTCCATTTTTATGATTATAATAACGTTCCATAGCTGTCTTTTAGGACAAAGTTAATGGTATTAATTTTCATGCCGGGCACTTTGTTCATTGTTATTGTAGTTAAATAGTTATATTTTTATAACAGTTCTTTATTCCGAAAAATAACCTGTTATTGTCATAATTCAAATGAATAAGGTCCTCTTTTCCTCTGTTTCAAAAAAGTTTGTGATGGCACTTGCCGGGTTATTTCTTTTACTTTTTCTACCTGTACACCTTGCTATTAACCTGTTATTGTTAAATGCTGACCCTGAGCCTTTTAATAAAGCAGCTGGTTTCATGGCCGATTTCTTTTTAATTAAAATCATTGAGATATTGTTGTTTGCTGCTTTGCTTATTCATATCTCTTATGGTTTTTACATACAGATAAAGAACTGGCTTGCCAGGCCTGTAGGCTATGCTATATCTACTAAATCGGATACATCTCCTTTCTCTAAATTCATGATATGGACTGGCTCTTCAATTTTGTTATTCCTCATCCTTCATTTTTTTAACTTCTTCTTTATTCGTCTTGGCCTGGTAGAGGGTAATCCTGAAGATTTTTATTCAGCTGCACACAGTCTTTTTAAAATACCTTTATATAATTATATCTACCTGACCTGTTTTATCCTTCTCAGTCTTCATCTTTATCATGCTTTTTCATCGGCCTTTCAGACACTGGGCCTTAATCACCGGATATGGACTCCGGTAATAAAAACTGTTGCTTTGATATATTCAGTTGTATTACCTGGTGGTTTTGCTTTTATTTCAATAACCCTTTGGCTTTTCAGATAGATAATTTGACAACAATGGAAGCATTCAATTCAAAAATACCGGAAGGACCTCTTTTTCAGAAATGGACAAAGTATAAATCTTCTGTTAAGTTGATTAATCCTGCCAACAGGAAAAAGCTTGAGATCATTGTTGTAGGGACAGGCTTATCAGGGGCCAGTGCAGCTTCTGCCCTTGGTGAACTGGGATATAGGGTAAAAAGTTTCTGTTATCAGGATTCTCCCAGGAGGGCTCATTCTGTTGCCGCTCAGGGAGGCATAAATGCTGCAAAAAACTACCGTAACGATGGTGATTCCGTTTTCCGTCTGTTTTATGATATGATAAAAGGAGGAGATTTCCGTGCCCGTGAAGCTAATGTGTACAGAGCTGCCGAAGTAAGTAATCAGGTAATAGATCATTTTACTGCTCTGGGAGTACCTTTTGCACGTGATTACGGAGGTACGCTGGATACACGTTCTTTTGGTGGAGTTCAGGTCTCAAGAACTTTCTATTCAAAAGGGCAGACAGGTCAGCAATGTCTGTTAGGAGCCTATTCATCTCTCAACAGACAAATAAACAGAGGCAATGTAACAATGTATCCCCGGAGAGAGATCCTCGACCTGGTTTTGATTGATGGCAAAGCCAGAGGAGTCATTGCCCGTAATCTTATTACCGGTGAAACAGAACGTCATGGAGCCCATGCAGTTGTTTTAGCTACAGGAGGTTACGGAACAATATATTATCTCTCAACACTTGCCATTAACTCTAATGCTTCGGCTGCCTGGAAAGCTTACAAGAAGGGGGCCTTTTTTGCTAATCCCAGCTTTATTCAGATACATCCGACAAGCATTCCCCAACTGAACAAATTCCAGTCCAAACTGACACTTATGTCAGAATCCCTTCGTAACGACGGCCGTATATGGGTCCCGGCAAAGAAAGGAGACAAACGTCTTCCTAATGACATCCCTGAAGAAGAGAGAGACTATTACCTGGAAAGACGGTATCCGGCTTTCGGCAACCTTGTTCCAAGGGATGTGGCATCACGTGCTGCAAAAGAGCGATGTGATGCGGGATATGGTGTAAGTGATACGGGACTGGCTGTGTATCTTGATTTCAGGGATGCAATAAAAGCCCGGGGGAGAAAAGCGATTCAGGACAAATATGGCAACCTCTTCGATATGTATAAAACCATCACCGGGGTTGATCCCTGTGAGGAACCTATGAAAATATATCCTGCCGGCCATTATACAATGGGAGGGTTATGGGTTGACTATGAACTAATGACCACTTTACCAGGACTGTATGCCATTGGTGAAGCCAACTTTTCTGATCATGGGGCCAACCGGCTGGGAGCAAGCTCACTGATGCAGACTGCCGGAGATGGTTATTTTATACTGCCAAATACTATAGGTAATTATCTGGCGGATGAAATAAAAACACCCCCTATTTCAACAGACCGCAAGGAATTTGCAGATGCGGAAAAAGAAGTTATTGAAAGACTCGAAAAATTGTTAATAATAAAAGGAAAACAAACAGCTTCTTCTTTTCATAAACGTCTTGGGGAAATAATGTGGCACTATTGTGGCATGATAAGAAGCAAGGAGGGACTAGAAAAAGGGCTCGGTCTTATAAAAGAACTAAAAGATGAATTCTGGAAAGATCTGAATGTTCCGGGCACATACAAAGAACTCAATATGGAACTGGAGAAGGCAGGAAGAGTAGCTGATTACCTGGATTTTGCACAACTTCTTATCACTGATGCACTCAATAGAAACGAGTCTTGTGGCGCCCATTTCCGGGAAGAGTACCAGACATCTGAAGGAGAAGCCCTCAGAAATGATGAGGAATATTCATATGTGGCAGCCTGGGAATATGCCGGCGAAGATAAAAAACCTGTTCTGCACAGAGAGTTCCTGAAATATGAAGAAGTTGAACCCAAAGTGAGGAGTTATAAATAATTTATTAAAATACTTCAACTATAATTTTGTTACTTATAAGAAAAATTATACCCCATTTACAAATGCACTTAACTTTAAAGATATGGAGACAGAAGAACTCTTTGGCAAGAGGTAGCTTTCAAACATACAATCTGGATGATGTATCTCCTGAAATGTCTTTTTTAGAAATGCTCGATGCTCTTAACAAAAAACTGGTGGAAGAAGATAAAGACCCTGTTGCTTTCGACTCTGATTGTCGTGAAGGAATTTGTGGTTCATGTGGTATGTATATTAACGGTCATCCTCACGGACCCGTTCCTGCTATAACCACCTGTCATCTTTCGATGAGACATTTCAGGGACGGTGAGACGATATGGGTTGAACCATGGAGAGCAAAACCTTTTCCTGTAATAAAAGACCTCATTGTAGACAGGAGTGCTTTAGACAAGATCCAGATTGCAGGTGGTTTTGTATCAGTCAATGCAGGAGCTGCCCCTGAAGCTAATTCCCTTCCGGTAAATAAAGAAAAGGCTGATGAGGCATTCGATTCTTCAATATGCATAGGTTGTGGAGCCTGTGTTGCAGCGTGCAAAAATGCCTCAGCCATGCTCTTTGTCTCAGCAAAGGTATCTCAGTTTGCCCTGCTACCACAAGGCCGTGTGGAAGCCCGACAACGCGTCAGAGCTATGATAGAAAAAATGGATGAACTGGGTTTCGGGAATTGTTCAAACAGCGGCGCCTGTGAAGCTGAATGTCCGAAACAGATCAAACTGGTGAGCATAGCCAGACTTAAAAGAGAATACTACAAATCTTACTGACAGTTTTTTATAACTTTCCTCTTACCTTCGTATCTGCCAGTTTTTCATAATACTGTATCAGCCCACCATGGTCATCTTTGGCTTTCCCGTCATCCCTTAATGTCTCCATTATTCCAAGTACCTTTTCAGTCAGAACTGCATTGACATTGAGCTCATTGGCAGTATCTATTGCATTCATAAGATCTTTTATGTGAAGTTCTATTCTGAAACCCGGTTTAAAATTACCGGCGAGGATAAGGGGCATTTTTGCATCCAGAACAGTGCTTCCCGCCAATCCTCCACGGATAGCCTGGTATACCTTACCAGGATCCACTCCTGCTTTTTTAGCCAGTACCATAGCCTCTCCCACAGCAGCTATATTTAAAGCCACTATTATCTGATTGGCGAGCTTTGTAACATTACCGCTGCCAATCTCTCCTACCAGGGTGACTGAAGAACCCATTGCAGAAAGCATATCGCTGACTTTATTAAAGGCATCTTCCGGTCCGCCTGCCATAATAGCCAGAGTCCCATCAACTGCTTTTGGCTCACCGCCACTCACCGGAGCATCCAGCATTATAACTCCTTTTTCCGCTAATTTTTCCGATAAAGCTCTGGTAGCCAGAGGCGCTATTGAACTCATGTCTACAAGTATAGTTCCCGGTCTTACTCCGGCAAGTATGCCATCCGGACCAAGGACCACCTGTTCAACTTCCGGTGAATTTGGCAGCATCGTTATTATTATATCCGATTGTTGAGCTACATCAGCAGAAGACTTCCCTTCTTCTGCCCCTGCTTCGACAATCTCTTTAACAGCTTCTTTATTAATATCATAGACAATTAACTTATAACCTGCTTTCAAAAGATTCCTGGCCATGGGTTTACCCATTATGCCCAATCCTATAAAACCTGTTTTACTCATTTTTTCCATTATTTATGTATTTTTTCTATTATATTGGTTTCAATACTACTTTAACTGCTTCTTTTGTCTCAACCATTTCGAAAGCTTTTTCCCATTCATCAATTCCAAGTTCATGAGTTATGAGACTGTCAAGGTCCACTAATCCTTTTTCCATTAAAGTAAGACACTTTTCCCAGACATCCCAGGTATGACTGAAATGGCCTTTAAAAGTAACTGATTTTGCTATAAGGGGATCCAGACTGAGATTAACCGGTTTAGGACCCCATCCTATTTTTGTTATCTGTCCGGCAGGCCTGACAGCATCCATTGATAACTTAAGAGTGGAAGAACTTCCTGCCAGATCGAGTATCAAATCAGCACCATAACCATCGCCCAAAGACATTATCCTTTCAAGAGGGTCTTCTTTTGATGAATTGATTATTATTGTAGCCCCATAGTCCTTTGACAGAGCTAGTCTTTTGTCATCTCCCTCTGTTCCAATCATCACTATTTCACCTGCTCCCGATAATTGTGCAAGTCTTGCACATAAAATGCCAATGGGTCCCGGACCAATAATGACCACTGTATCACCGGGGTTAACATTACTGTTGACTACCAAAGATTTATAGGAAACACAGAAAGGTTCCGTAATAGATGCCGCCTTCAGTGAAACACCTGCAGGTACACTGTGCAGTATCCTCTCGGGTACCTTAACATATTTTGTAAATGCGCCGTCAACATGAAACCCATATCCACGTCTTTCCCTGCACAAATGATAATTATTCTGCCGGCATAATGTACATTTCCCGCAATATTCCGCATGTGTCTCGGAGGTAACCCTGTCTCCGACCTTAAATTTACTCACCTTTTCACCTGTCTGTACTATCGTTCCGGCAAACTCATGACCCAGAATAAAAGGTCTGACAAATTTAAAGGCTGATGTTCCCTTATGCAGATGGGGATCTGTTCCACAAACACCGGTATATGCTACCTCAACAAGAACATCATCTTCTCCCGGTTCAGGAACAGGTACTTCCCTTATCTCCGTTGAACAGGGCTCTGCAGCAAATTTTACCACAGCTTTCATATTATTTTTTCCCATTATTTAGTTAAATTATTTGAATTACATAAAAATAAGTCCCATTATCCACAGTGATATTGCTGCAGAAACACCCAGGACAAAAGTTCCTGCACTTTGAAGTTTATATCCTGTCTTAACATCCATATGCGACATCTGAGTAACCACCCAGAAAAAGCTGTCGTTGGCATGTGAAACAACCATTGCTCCTGCTCCTATTGACAAGACAACCAGTGCCTTTGCTATTTCCGAATCAAATCCGAGTGAAGGCATGAGAGGTGCAATTAATGAAGAAGTTGTTATAAGGGCCACTGTCGATGAGCCCTGAGCCGATTTGATTATCACTGCTATAAAAAATGGCAGCCACATCCCAAGATTTATTTCTGCCATTGTTTCACCTATTGTGTCAGCCAGTCCTGAATTTTGTAATACTTTCCCAAAAGCCCCCCCCGCTCCTGTAATAAGAATAATAGTCGCTGAAATCTTCAGGGCTTTACCCACCCATCCGGTATCAGAATAAATTCCTTTTTGCTTTTTCTTAGGCAGCATAAAAGCAATTAATACCCCTATCAATAAGGCTATTACGGGTTCTCCCAAAAATCCGAGAACAGCCTTTGCTGACCCTTCACCAAAAGGATTCGTTGGAAAATCGGAGATCGACTTCATTACTATCAGAATAATTGGTAAAAATATAGGAGTCAGTGCCTTAAATGCTGAGGGAGCTTCTTTCATTTTAATATCTATCTCTTCCTGTGTTATTTCAGGATTAGGATCAATGTGTACCCTTGCCGCTACCTTTACTGAAAATAACCAGCCGAAAAATAGAGCAATGAAACTGGCAATAACTCCAAAAAGAATAACCAGTCCCAGATTAGCTCCGATAATTCCTGCAGCAGCAATAGGACCTGGGGTGGGTGGCACCAGACAATGGGTTGCTATAAGACCCAGACTAAGTGCAATAGCAGGTCCGGCAAGAGAAATATTTGCCCTCTTTGACAAGGCTTTGTTCAATGGAGAAAGAATAACGAATCCCGAATCTGCAAATACAGGAATACTGACAAACCATCCGATTATTGCCATTGCATGAGTTACACGTTTCTCTCCTATTATCTTCAGGATCTTGTCAGCAAGAGTATATGCCCCACCGGAATATTCCAGAAAAACACCAATGATAGTACCCGCAACAATAACTATACCTATATACCCCAGAGTATTTCCAAAGCCTGTATTGATTGACTCAACTATTAGATTAAGAGGCATCCCTGTGAATAATCCAAAACCCAGTGCAGCAAACAACAGAGCCAGAAAAGAATGAAGCTTTAACTTTGTAGAAGAAAAAACTATGAAGAAAATACATAATAATAGTACAATCAATAATAACATTAGCCTTTACAGTTAAATAGTACACACTTGATCATAAATACTTTAAATGAAAGCGGCAAAGAAATAGCCCGCAAAATACATTTTTTGATTTGTTTCTGTACTTCATCCATTCCGGCTTGTTCCTTATAATTTTTTCAAACAGCCTTTACAGCTTTAACAATAGCTTCAGATGTAAGATTATACTCTTCCAGGAGTTCTCCGTAATTATGAGCTGATTGTCCGAATCTGTCATTTATTCCAACTGTCATTATGGGTATTCCGTTGCCCCGCAATATAAAGGAGATAATACTGGCAAGTCCGCCAATAACTGAATGTTCTTCTGCTGTAACAATACCCTTCATGCCATGAGCCATCCTTTTTATCTCCTCTTCGTCTATTGGTTTAAGAGAACTCACATTTACAACTCTTAACGAAATATTTTCTTTTGCCAGTTGTTCAGCTGCAGCCATGGCTTTTGAAACCATTATGCCATTTGCAAAAACAACAAAATCGCTGCCTTCACAGATCTGATAAGGTTTACCTATTTCAAATTCTGTTTCTTCGGGAAAAAGATCCGGCAGATCATGTCTGTTTATCCGCATATATACCGGACCATGATACTCTGCAATTTTTTCTGTCATCTTCCTTGTTTCTATGCCATCGGCAGGCACAAGAACAGTCATATTTGGAATGGCGCACATAATGGATGTGTCTTCCACTGATTGGTGAGTAGCACCATCACCAAAATCTGAAAGTCCGGCACTCGAGCCTATGATCTTAACATTAAGACCTGGAATACATATACCCTGACGTATTTGATCAAATGATCTTCCTGCTGCAAAAACAGCAAAAGAATTAGTAAATGCAATTTTACCGGTAAGAGAAAGTCCTGCAGCAAAAGATGTCATATTTGCTTCTCCAATACCCATTTCAAAAAATCTCTCAGGAAACTCCTGCTCAAAAAGGACAGTCATTGTCGATTTTCCCAAATCAGCTTCAAGGACCACAATATTTTCATTTTTCCGGCCCAGTTCAAGCAATGTCTCTCCGTAAACCTGTCTTGGATTCTGATAATTCATAAGAATATTGTTTAATTTTCTAATTCTGCACACGCTTTTTCAAACTCTTCTTTTGTCAGCTCCCCATTGTGAAAAGCTGCAACATTTTCCGCAAAAGATATACCCCTTCCTTTTACAGTGCGTGCAATGATTATTTTTGGTTTAGCACTCACCTTTTCCGCTTCATCAAGTGCTTCCGTTATTTCCTTAATATTGTGTCCGTCAATATCGGATACATGCCAACCAAATGCTTTCCATTTATCAATATGCGGATTTGTATTATAGCGATCCGTTATAGGACCGGTGGCCATCAGTTTATTACAATCAAGAAATACATAAAGGTTATCCAGTTTATACCAGGCCGCAGACAACGCAGCTTCCCATATCTGCCCTTCTGCTATTTCCCCGTCTCCGATAATACAGTATACTTTACTGTCTTTCTTATCAATTTTCAACCCTGCTGCCATCCCGCATGCCATTGAAAGACCCTGCCCCAATGAGCCGGTATTGCCTTCAATACCCGGAGTGGTCTTCATATCAGGGTGTCCCTGCAACATAGCTCCAAGTTTTTTTACATTATAAATTTCCTCTTTCGGGAAATACCCTAGCTCAGCAAGAGCAGCATATTGTATCAAAGCAGCATGTCCTTTACTCAGAATAAATCTGTCACGGTCTTCCCATTTCGGATTATCCGGATTATGCCTCATCTTAGAGAAATAAAGTACCGATACTATCTCACTTAACGAACATGATCCCCCAAGATGACCTTTCTGACCAACTCCTACCATTTTAACAATATTCAGCCTGAGTATAGCTGCCATCTTCTCAAGTTCAGCAACTGTCATTTTCATGTTTTCATATTTTTTTAATTCTTATTTTATTGTAAATGAAGAAAATAATACCCTCCTTCACATTTGAAAAATCTTCTGGCTGTGCAGCAATTTTTGTATTATTTATGTTTATGAATATGTTCAATTATTGAAAACTCTGTCATTATTTCAATATCTTATTCCGGATTTGCAGAAGTATTTCACAGAATAAAATTAAAATTAGACCAATAAAAATAGTATTTTTAATTGTAGATTATGCCAAATTAAAGGAATTTACCCGGCCTGGCATCAATATTACAGTATAACAATGTTTTCTGCATTCAAATCATAAACATAAAAACCAAAGTATCATGAATTTATTCCGTTACCTGTTAAGCTCTGTTATATTTCTGACTTTTTTTGCTGCATGCAACCGGTCAGTTAAACCTGCTACAGACAAACTTACTTTTCCTGAAGAGAAAGATCCTGAATTAATTGGAAGGCAGGTTATCGATGATCTCCTTTCCAGACCTGATTTCATGATGTATAACACCGGTACTGTACGGGCAGTCCATTATGCCGAAGCATGTGCCGGGTTTGGAGCTGTGAGACTGGCTGGTTTCCTTGATGATGAAGAACGTCTTAAGTCACTGTCTGACCGCTATATGAGAGTTCTTGATGAAGAAATAGAAAATACTGCAAATCATGTTGACGTAAATGTCTATGGGATATTGCCTCTTGAGTTGTATCGCCACAATAAAGAAAAACGTTTTCTTGATCAGGGTCTTAACCTGGCCATGGGTCAGTGGGAAGAACCTCTGCCGGATGGTCTTACAAATCAGACCAGATACTGGATTGATGATATATGGATGATAGCTGCACTGCAGATCCAGGCCTATCGTACAACCGGGGAGATAGTCTATCTTGAAAGAGCTGCACTTGAAACAGATACATATATACAAAAACTTCAGCAGCCAAACGGTCTGTTTTATCATGGAGAGAATGCTCCGTTCTACTGGGGAAGAGGCAATGGCTGGGTAGCTGCAGGTTTTGCTGAATTACTCTCGGAACTACCTGAATCAAACATTCACTATACACCAATTATGGCAGGATACAGGAAGATGATGAATGCCTTACTTGAATACCAGTCAGAAGATGGTATGTGGCACCAGTTGATTGACAATAAAAATTCTTTCAAAGAGACTTCATCAACAGCAATGTTCGGATATGCAATGACTATTGGGTCAAAAAAAGGCATTCTGAAAGGTGAAGCATACAGAGATGCTTATTTAAAAGCATGGAATTCACTGACGGATTATATAAATGAAGAAGGTAAGATCAGCAATGTTTGTGTCGGGACTCCCAAAAGCGATGATGTTAATTTTTATCTCAACAGGCCTACTGTTACCGGGGATCTCCATGGGCAGGCACCCGTATTGTGGTTTGCATACAGCCTCCTGGCAGATTACTGATTAATACGGTAATTATTATTAAGGAACCGTGAGTATCTCCAATCTGTCGGCTTCCACATCATTGATATATCAAAACCCACACTCCGGTAGTCTACCAGGCCGGTATAAACAGGAATGACAACTTGAACTCCGGGGATATATTTTTTTGTATATCTATGTCAATCATGAACATATTGATTCAATTTCGCTGACCGTTTTAGGTATCGGTCTGCCCAATACCTCGTTACCATCGCTGGTAATAAGGACATCATCTTCAATACGTATTCCTCCAAATTCCATAAAATTATCCAGTTTACTGTAATTAATAAAATCCGTGAATATTTTTTCAGAACGCCATTTGTTTATCAGTTCCGGAATAAAATATATTCCTGGCTCAATTGTAAAAACATGTCCCTTTTTATAGGGCAAAGCAAACCTGAGAAAGGAAAGACCAAACTGATTGCTTCTCTTCACCTGAGCATTATAACCGACGTAGTTTTCTCCAAGAGCCTCCATGTCATGTACATCCAGACCCATCATATGTCCGATACCGTGTGGCATAAACAGAGCATGAGCTCCTTCTGCAACTGCCTCATCAATGTCGCCTTTCATCAGCCCCGTTTCTTTTAACCCAGAGGCGATCACCCTGCATGCTGTTAAATGAGTATCTAAATTTGAGCCTCCCGGAACAGCTTTTTTTATAGCCTCCATATTGGCTCTCAGAACAATTTCGTATATCTCTTTCTGTAACTGGCTGAACCTGCCTCCAACAGGTGTTGTTCTTGTAATATCAGAGGCATAATGAAGTTCCGACTCAGCCCCTGCATCAACAACCATCATCCTGCCTTTTCTTAATATATTACCATGATAATGATTATGAAGAGTTTGCCCATTAATACTTAATATAACCGGAAAAGAAATGCCCTTTCCTCTTGCAAGTGCAAGACCTTCTATAACTCCTGCGATCTCCTTCTCAATAACACCCTCTTTGCACATTTCCATTGCTGTTACATGCATTTCATATGCAGTATTAACTGCTCTCTCAATTTCTTCTATCTCTTCTTCCCCTTTTACTGATCTTAAAGAAACAACTGCTTTAATCAGCTCTTCAGAACCAGAGTTATTCATGCTGCAGGGATTCTCTTGCAACAAAGAGCCCAATAGCATTTTTGTCTCTCCTCTGTATGGAGGCAGATAATGGATCTTACGCTTCTCCGATAATGCTTTTCTTACTGTTCCTTCCAGCTCTGTGAAAGCCAATATGGATTTTATTCCACATTTATGTGCCAGCTCTTTTATTGTAGGCTGTGGCCCCATCCATATAATGTCATCCAGATCAAAATCATTTCCGAATAAATAATCATTCCCCGAATCAAAATCCATCAAACCTGCAAAACCGGGAAGATCAAGACCGAAAAAATAAAGAAAATCACTATCCTGCCTGAATTGATAACTATTGGCGGGATAATTCATTGGCGCTTCATTATTACCCGGAAATATTGCTATTCCCGATTCTACCTTTTTGTGAAGCGCTTCCCTTCTTTTAATATATATCTCTCTCTCAAACATAACTATTTGTTGTTTTTATTATTAAGCTTTCCGTTAAAATACCATTTATAAATATACTAAACAATACTATAATCCTCCGAATATTTCTACGGCTATTCATAAAAAAGTATTA
>DAINPM010000027.1:0-25114 GCA_036743455.1 Bacteroidales bacterium
TTTTTCTTTGGTTCGTTTCTTTTTGGACGAACAAAAAGAAATGAACATATAAAAAAAAGAGAGTGCCCTTTTGAGACACCCTCTCTTTTGTTTGTATCCGGAGACTTCCTAGGAAGTCTTTCTCTCTTTAACGGGCTTTTCTTTTGGTTCTTTCTGACTCCAGAAGCTCGCAAGTGATGAGCCTGCAATATTCATCCAGGTACCGAAGATAAGCGGGGCAAGAGCAGCCGCTGTACTTTTCAGTACATCATAGGCAAGTCCTACTGCAAGACCTGAATTCTTAAGTCCCACCTCAATTGTCAGAGCTCTGGTATCAGCATCACTCAGGCGTAAGGCCTTGGAAGTACCAAATCCCAGCATAAAGCCGATAAGATTATGAGCAATTGTTGCGAGGAAAAGAGCAGGGCCTATTGCCAGCAGGGTTGCTTTGTTATGTGCAGCAACAACAACAATATATAACATAATGGCTGTAAGGGATAATTTGGGAAGAACTAATTCCATCCAGTCTTCCGGGCCATTTTTCCTGCGCATCACAACAATTGTAACAGAAAGTATTGATACTGCCCATGCTACAAGGATAAGACCTGTCTGCATTGATTTGACAACTTCAGCAAAGGGAACGAAGATAAGAGCAATACCTGTAATAAAAGATATAACGGCAAGAAGAATCATATTTGAATCTTTCTTTGTCCATGCCATATTACCGTAAAGGATCTTATTTGCAACAACCCCGGCAAATATGGGGATAAGTATCATGTTTACTATGCTTATCATCATGCTTGTGGCATTAACTTCAATAAGCTGGCCTGCAAACAACATCATTATAAGAGGAGTCAGGATGGGTGAAAGAAGGGTGGCAAATGTTGTTACAGTTACTGAAAGAGCAAGATTGCCTTTGGCAAGATATGCCATAACATTTGATGCAACACCACCGGGGCAGGCACCGACAAGAATGATACCGGCAGCTACTTCCGGAGGGAAATTCCATATTTTTATTATCAGAAGACCGGCGAGTGGCATAATTACAAAAACCATTATTGTTCCGGCAATTACTACTATGGGTTTTTTAAACTCCCTGACGAAATCACCGAGGTTTAATTTTGTTCCCATGCCGAACATGATTACCTGAATAGAAGGGACTATCATCTTGTTTGTGTCAAAGCCCCAGTCTGTGAACATTTCAGGAAAATACAGGGTAAAGGATACGAAAGCAAAAATTTGAAGAGTAAAGGAAAGTCCCTTGAATTTCTCTGATTTTTGTGCACTAAAGGCTAATGCATAAAACATGATAAAAAGAACCAGGCCTGAAACAGGCAGGTTCCCGTTCCCCGACGCCAGGAGAACGATCTCAGCTATAGCAAGTAATGCAGCTATAGCAAGGTACATTTTTATTGCTCCAGAATTTTTCATATTAGATTACAGGTTTTATTTAGTATTAAGAAATTTGATTACCGTTTCTTTTATTTGTTCGGGTTGTAGCCCGTATTTCCCCAGCAATTCTTCATAAGGTCCGTTACTGGCATATTGATCCCCAATACCAATCATTTTCATTTTTACCGGATATTCCTGGCTGCATAATTCAGCTATGGTACTCCCCAGGCCGCCGGTTATGAAATGCTCCTCCACAGTAACAATTCTTCCTATATCACTTGCTGTACTGAGTATCAGTTCACGATCAAGAGGCTTGATGGTATGTATATCAATGAGACGCACACTGATGCCTGCTTCTTCGAGAAGTCTGGCGGCAATAAAAGCTTTGGAAAGAACTGTCCCGGTACCTATCAGGGCAACATCACGACCATCTTTTACTATTATTCCTTTGCCCAGCCTGAAATCAATATCCTCCGGGTAAAGGACAGGCATTTTAGGGCTTCCTATTTTCATATAACAGGGCCCCGTATGTTCTATCATAGCATTAACGCCTTTTTTTATAGTAACAGGGTCGCCTGGATTGATAATGGTAACACCGGGAATTGTACGAATGATTGCAACATCATCAATTGAATGGTGAGTAGCCCCCAGCTGATTGTAGGTAAGGCTGGCACAACGGCCAACGACTTTTACGTTCTGGTTCATATACCCCAGGTCATTACGGAACATCTCAAACGGACGGGCTGTTACGAAAGGGGCAATAGCTGCAAAAACAGGTATCTTGCCTGTTGTTGCAAGTCCTGAAGCGTAACCCATAATTCCCTGCTCCATAATGCCAAATTCAAAATGTCTTCCCGGAAAGAGTGAAGGGAAATCCTTAAGACCTGATCCTGATCCGCTGTCAGCCGACAGCACAACAATATCAGGATTTTTCTTTGCAGCTTCAATAACAGCTTCTCCAAATGTTTTTCTGGGATCTAACATTTCATTCATCGCCACTCCTTTCCATTTTTTCTTTCAGTTGCTCTTCAATATTATCAAGGTCTTGTTCAGCCTTTTCCATTTCTTCAGGGTTTGATTTCCAGTAATGGTAATTGACCTTGCCTTCTGCAAACCCAAAGCCTTTCGACTTAATAGTATCGGCAATTATGAGAGATGGTTTCCCTTTTTCAAAAGGGATTTCACTGGCATTGTTTATTATTGCATTGAAGTCGTGGCCATCAATTACCCTGACACTCCATCCAAAAGATCTCCACCTTTCATCAAGGGGTTCATAACTCATCACATCAGTTGTTTTGCCACTTATCTGAAGATGATTTCTGTCTATAAAGACCAGCATATTGTCAAGTTTATGCATGGATGCTGCTGAGGCTGCTTCCCAGTTGGACCCTTCAGCCAGTTCTCCGTCACCCATTAGTACATATACTCTGGCAGGAGATTTATCCAGACGTAGTCCTAGGGCCATCCCTCCGGCTATGGACAATCCGTGACCCAAAGCACCGGTATTGGTCTCAATACCTGGTAGTTTATGCATGTTAGGATGGCCAGGGACAGGACTGTCAAGGGCTCCATAGGTATCAAGCACCGATTCGTCGAAAAAACCACGTTCGGCAAGGGCAGCGTAAAGTACAAGACATTTATGTCCTGCCGATAGCACAAAACGGTCACGCTGTGGCCATTTTGGATTGGCAGGATCAATGTTCAGCAATTTAAAATAAAGGGCAGTCACTATCTCTACAGAGGAAAGAGCTCCTCCTACATGACCTGCCTCTCCTGCTTTTATCAGACGCAAGATATTACGCCTGATTTTAAGTGCAGTGATTTCAAGTTTTAGTAGTTCTGTTTTATCCATTAAAATATTTTGTATTCCGGAGTGTTTATACCTGGTGTTTTTTTGCATATTCCACATAACTGGCAACCTTGGGCTCAGAACCCGTTCCTGTTTGCCACCTGGATTCCATCCAGACCTTAACTATTTGTCTGGCTACTTCAACTCCGGTAGTAAATGCTCCTATGGTGAGTACGTTTGCATTATTGCTTTTTATAGCTCTCTCTGCTGAGTAAGTGTCCGCGCAAAGTGCAGCATAAATGCCGGGCACTTTATTTGCTGCAATACTCATTCCTATGCCTGTCCCGCACAGCAAAATACCCCGGTCAAATTTTTTGGCAGCAACGGCTTCTCCCACGGCAAATGCTACTCTGGCATATATAGGATCATCGCTTCCAAAATCAGTAACACTATACCCCAGCTGTTCAAGCTGAGAGATGACGATTTTTTTTAGATCCGCTGCATTGGGATCACAACCAATTGCAACTGTTATTCCTTTTTTGTCTTCAGTTGTTTTGTCCATGTTTATATTTTTTTCATAATGTTAATGTACAATTCTGTTTTACCTGATAGAAGGGCATGCAATGTTAGTTATTTTTTTAAAGATTTAAAAAAATATACACCTTAACGCGTATTTCCATTTTCAAGCAAAAATGGAGTTACCTGATATACACAATAATTAAGCCAGTTGGAGAACAGAAGGTGGGCGTGACTTCTCCATTTGACCATTGGATACTTTGCAGGATCATCGTTGGGGAAATAATTTTCAGGGATTGAAATGTCGAGTCCTTTAAGAAGATCCCTTTCATATTCATTTTTAAGAGTAAGAGGATCATATTCAGAATGGCCTGTTATGAAAACCCGTCGAAGATCCTCTGATGCCACAAGGTATATCCCTGCTTCATCTGAATCAGCCAGTATGTCAAGTTCTTTAATCTTCTCTATATCTTCTCTTCTGACTTCAGTATATCTTGAGTGAGGAGCCAGAAATTCATCATCAAAACCTCTGAGAAGCAGATTTGTCTTATTGTATACTTTATGATTAAAAACACCGGATATCTTTTGTTTTCTCATGTATTTAGGTATCCCATAGTGATGATAGAGACCTGCCTGAGAAGCCCAGCAGATATACAATGTAGATGTAACATGATCATTTGCCCAGTCCATGATACGCACCATTTCATCCCAATAATCAACCTCCGTGAACTCAAGATGCTCGATTGGAGCACCGGTTATTATCATACCGTCATATTTATGAGTCGAAATGTCATCAAAGGTTTTATAAAATGCATCCAGATGTTCTCTGGGAGTATTTTTTGAAAGATGCATCTTTGTATATATAAGGGTTATTTCGACCTGGAGGGGAGTGTTGGAGAGCAATCTCAGGATCTGGGTTTCAGTAGTGATCTTGACAGGCATCAGATTGAATATCAGGATCTGTAATGGTCTAATATCCTGATGAACAGCCCGTGTCTGTCTCATCACGAAGATATTCTCTTCTTCAAGGATCTTAACTGCCGGTAAATTATCTGATATGTTAAGTGGCATGGTAATACAGGTTTTTATGTCAGTCCTGCTGACATGTTATAAGAACTATTTTTTGCAAATTAAGGGAAAAGATGTGGCATTTTATTTTGAAAATATAAAAATATAAATTCCTTAAGATATAAATACCTGTTCCTGTTTTCCTGTTTCAGGCTGTACATCTTTTTTTTAATTTTTTACTAAAAACAAAAAATATTATGTTTATAGCTTAATTCTAAAATTATAATTATTATGAGAAAACTACTTATAACACTAACACTTGTATTTGGAATTAGTGCACTTGTCAGTGCCCAGGATTACAATACTGCTATCGGGTTCAGGGGAGGCCCTTATCTGGGTCTTACAGTAAAACATTTCGTTAGTGAAAAAGCTGCTGTTGAAGGTCTCTTTTCCACAAGATGGCAGGGATTTGAGGTAACCGGTTTATATGAAATTCATAACAGGGCCTTTGATGTAGACCGTCTTAACTGGTATTACGGTGTTGGAGCACATCTTGGTTTCTACAATGGAGATAATACTTCATGGGGAGAACTGGGTGAAGTGTACACTGTATTGGGAATTGATGGGATTATAGGGCTTGAATACAATATAGCAGAAATACCTGTGAATATCAGTATCGACTGGAAGCCGGCATTTAACTTAGTCGGGTATTCCCGTTTTTTTGCTGACGGAGCTGCTCTTTCGATACGATATACATTCTGAAAAGCCTGATAATGATCACTTTCAGGAGAGGAACTGATCTATAGCAAAGTTACGGGTATTTCAGTTCCTTTCTTTTCTGCTGAAAGGTATCCGGTATATATAGTTGCAATTACATCGGCTGCCAGTGTGCTGTTGCTTTCAACTGGTTCATTGTATGCTGCAGCCCGGTAAAATGTTTCCATTTCATTCTGATAGCCGGTAAACCACGATTCATCCGGAGAAACAGATGACCACCCTTCTTTGGTCTCTGTTTTTTCTACAATGTAAATATCCTGAAAATGGTTTTTATCAGGAGTGTAAGTCTGCATAGCATTGTTGGGATTGATATTGCATATTGTACGGTGGTTGGAGGTGTTTATCTCAAGCTGGTTTTTTACTCCTCCCAGGACCAGCTCACTTGCAAAGATATCAGCAAAGGTGCCGTCTTCAAAAACAACATGCATTAGTGCAAAATCTTCTATATCCCTGTAATAAGTTTTCAAGTAACCCTCGTCTGAGTATCCGGGCATTCTGGTAAGGGCATGGGTACGGGCAGAGACTGAGACAGGTCTGACAGGTTTTGAAAAGCGAACTATTCCCTCAACCTGTTTAAGATAGAGGGCGGCAGACAGGGGGTGACATCCTTTGCCTATCATCGACCCTCCTCCTGAATATCTCCATTGACCATAACTGAGTGAGTGGGACCCGGAATGGGATTGTTCTCCATGTATCCACAATATCTGGGCTCTTGTCTTTTTGAGTATTTCACGCTCTTTAATTATTGCCGGTGCAAAAATCCAGTTTTCGGCGTACATTATCCTGCCTTTACTCTTCTTTTCAGCATCCAGCATTCGTTTAAGACTGTCAAGTGTTTTTTCCAGACCAGTTTCGCGTGAAAAAAGATCTCCGTTAAAGTTTTCTGTTCCGTCTCCGAAATATCCGGTAAAAGGTTTTTCAACAATTACATCCCGGTCGTTTGCAAGCACCTCAGAGACAATGTCTTCGTGTGTGGAGGGTGGAGTGCACACATGAAGGATGTCATTTTGAATGATAAGCTCTTCAAGATTATTGAAAGGACGAATATTTCTGGGTCCTGTGAATTGTTCAAGTTTTTCTTTTGTAGGCGACCAGGCTCCTGTAATAAGGGTCTTTACACCATAAACTCTTTGCAGTGCTTCATAGTGAAATCTGGCAGCAAAACCAGATCCGACAATGCCACAGCGCAGTGTTATTTCTGACATTAACGGTGGATTATTTCAGTTTTTTAATTCCCATATTCCATAAAGTGAAGCTGAATATATCGGCATATTGCTCTATCGATTTGCTTACCGGAGTTCCTGCTCCATGACCGGCATTTGTTTCTATCCTGATAATGACAGGATTATTGCCTGAGTGTTTTTCCTGCAGAGTGGCAGCAAACTTAAATGAATGAGCAGGGACTACCCGGTCATCATGGTCGCTTGTTGTTATAAGGGTGGCAGGGTAATTAACTCCTTCCTTGATATTATGTAAAGGAGAGTAACCCAGCAGATATCTGAACATTTCAGGATTATCATCAGCAGTGCCGTAATCATAAGCCCAGCCGGCTCCTGCTGTGAATTTATGGTAACGGAGCATATCAAGAACGCCTACAGCCGGAAGAGCTACTGCAAACATATCAGGTCTCTGTGTCATGACTGCACCTACCAGCAGACCCCCGTTTGATCCTCCCCTTACGGCAAGATATGGAGTAGAAGTATAATTATTATCTGTAAGATATTGTGCAGCTGAGATAAAATCGTCGAAGACATTTTGTTTGTTCATTTTGGTACCTGCCAAATGCCATTTTTCTCCGTATTCACCTCCTCCGCGTATATTGGGAACAGCATAGATGCCTCCCATTTCAAGCCACAGAGCGGTAGTGACAGAAAATTCAGGGGTCTCACTGATACTGAAACCGCCATATCCATATAGAATAGTGGGATTTTTACCGTTACGTTGAGTATCCTTGCTGTAAGTTATTATCATAGGTATCTTAGTTCCATCAGCTGATTCATAGAAAACCTGCTCTGAAATGTAAGAATCACTGTTAAATCTGACTTCAGGTTTTTTGTAAATTTCTGCTTCACCTGTCACAGGATCCATTTTGTACATCACAGTAGGAGTAGTGTAATTGGTAAAAGAATAATACACATCTTTATCTGAATTTTTCCCGGAAAAGCCCCCGGCAGTTCCCGGTCCGGGTAGTTCAATTTCACGGATAAGCTGTCCGTTGAGATCAAATTGTTTTATGTATGAAACAGCATCCCTGAGATAATTAGCAAACAGATAACCTGAAGCTGTAGCGGGATTAAGAACATTTTCCGTTTCAGGAATAAGATCAGTCCAGTTTTCAATTCCCGGATTATCCGCGTTAACTGTTACTATTTTTCTGTTAGGGGCGTTTAGGTTAGTTGAAATAAACAGCCTTGATCCTTCGTTATTAATTACATAATGTTCATAATCGAAATTGCCGGCAATGGTAATGAAACTGTTACTTGGTTTTGTCAGGTCCATTATATATAGTTCATTCCCAGTTGTTGATTCAGCAGCAGTAACAATAAGGAACCTGTCATCTTCGGTCACTACTCCGTCAACATATCTCCTTTTTACATCAGAACCAAATACTACTTTATCTTCTTTCTGTGATGTCCCCATCTTATGGAAATAAAGCTTATGGTGATCTGTTTTTGCAGACAATTCACTTCCCTGGGGTTTGTCGTAGCTTGAATAATAAAATCCCTCATTCCCTTTCCAGGAAATACCACTAAACTTGACATCTTTTATAGTGTCTCCTATTATTTGTTTTGTATCGGTGTCCATGACAATAATTTTGCGCCAGTCGGATCCTCCTTCTGAAATAGAATATGCCAGTCTGGAACCATCTTTTGAGAAACCCATTTCTGCGAGGGAAGTAGTGCCGTCAGCAGAAAAACTGTTAGGATCGAGGAAAAGTTCAGGGTCTCCTCCTTCTTTTTGACGGTAATACACATATTGATTCTGGAGGCCATCATTTTTGGCAAAATAAATGTAATCACCCTCTCTGAAAGGGATACTGAATTTTTCATAATTCCATATCTCCATCAGACGTTCTCGTATCTGATCCCGGTAGGGGATTTTGTCAAGATATCCGAAAGTGATATTATTCCGGGCTTTAACCCATTCTTCAGTTTCTTCTGACATATCATCCTCAAGCCATCTGTAAGGATCGGCAACAGGAACGCCAAAGATCGTATCCACTACGTCGCCTTTTCTGGTATCAGGGTATTTTAAATTTTCATTTGTACTTCTTCCACAGGAGGCTGATAATAAGATAACCATGACTAAATAAAGATATCTGATCATATGTTTAAAATTTAAACTATTTTACATTAAATGATTATTTACCACGTTCAAAAGTAATTAAAAGAAACTAACTTTAAGATATCTTTTATATCTTTTATTTTAAGTAAAACACCAGGTTCAATATGTTTATTATCAGGATAAGGAATAGCATCAACAGGCTTCCCGGTTTCAAAGCCGGGTGCTTTTTGCTATAAGACATTTACTGTAATGCAATCGGTTGCATTACTAAAATATATTTATAAATTTGAAGCTGGAAGTAGAATGTGGATTTTAGGTTGATATTTATTATATTTTCTATAAAACAAAACGATAATGAATGAAATTCTTGAAAAGATATCACATTGTGTCGAATTCGGTAAAATAAACAAGGCATCTCCATATCCCCCTGACATGAAGGGTCAGGAAGGAGCTGATGAACTTGCTAAACTTGCTCTCGAGTCAGGCATTAAACCGGGAGAGATTCTTGATGATGCACTGATCCCGGCCATGTCGGTAGTTGGAGATAAATTCAGCAAAAAGCAGATATATGTTCCACAAATGCTTATGGCAGCAAAAGCAATGAGTGCTGCGATGGAACATTTAAAGCCATTTTTTGTATCGGGAGAGACAAGGAGAAAAGGCAAATTCATTATTGGTACTGTTCATGGTGATTTGCATGATATTGGTAAAAACCTTGTATCTATGATGATAGAAGGAGGAGGATGGGAAGTTATTGATCTGGGTGTTAATGTCAGTACTGATAAGTTTCTTAAGGCCATAGGAGAGAATCCGGATGCTGTCGTGGGACTATCAGCTCTTCTTACAACTACTATGGAAAATATGAAAAATACTGTTTCAGCAATAAAGGAAAAGCACTCAGACCTTATCGTCCTTGTTGGTGGTGCTCCAGTGACAATGGATTTTTGTTTGCAGATAGGAGCGGATTTCTATTCTCCTGATCCCCAGGGGGCTGTCAGTTATCTGAATAAACTGGTATCATAAAAACATATCCTGACTAAGTATGATAACAACACTCAGAGGAAAAACTAAAGAGGTTGCCATTAGCACTGAAGGACCTGTAGTTATTATTGGTGAGAGCATCAATCCCACAAGGAGAAAGAAACTTGTATCCACTCTCCAGGCAAATAATTTTGACTTCGTGCTGGAACTTGCAGAAACCCAGATAAAAGCCGGAGCTGATGTTCTTGATGTGAATGTTGGGTTTCCCGGAGTTGATGATGTCAAACTACTCCCGGAAACTGTAAAAGTACTTCAGGACCATTTTGATGTTCCCCTGTGTCTTGATTCTCCCAATCCCATGGCTATAGAAGCTTCTCTAAAAGTTGCAGAAGGCAAATGTCTTATTAATTCAGTGAACGGGGAAGAGAAATCATTACAGACACTATTACCTGTTGCCAGAGAATATGGTGCTGCTATAATCGGGTTATGTATGGATGATGACGGGATAACAAATCTTCCTGATAAAAGGCTGGCAATAGCTGAAAAGATTATTGAAAGAGCCATTAGTGCCGGTATCAAAGCTGAAGATATCATTATTGATCCGCTGGCTATGGCTGTCAGCGCCGACCCTCAGGCCTGTATTGTTACTCTTGAAACAATAAGGCTGATTCATACCAGACTGGGCCATAATATTACTCAGGGTGCCAGCAATATATCCTTTGGATTGCCTGACAGAGAATCACTTAATGCTTCCTTTATGGCTGTGTCAATATATAACGGGCTTACTTGTCCCATTGCCAATCCTGAAAAAATTACAGCAATGGTAAGGGCTACTGACCTTGTTCTCGGGAGAGATGACTTCGCAGTCAGGTTCGTTGAATTTTTCCAGAGTCGACAGTAAAATTCAATTTTATAATATCTGCATTTATGTCAGTGTTTAAACCGGCCCGGAGGTGGCAGCCTGCTTTTTATCCTTTTAAGAAGGAGAAATTTTCTTCACGCCTGCTTGCCAGAATAGAACTGGCAGTTAAAGGTCCTGTTTTTGGTTGCCGTATGTGTGGAAATTGTCTCTTGCAGGAAACGGCATTTATATGTCCCATGGAATGTCCCAAAGGATTACGGAACGGCCCTTGCGGTGGAGTGACCCGGGAAGGGAATTGTTATATTGATGAAACAAGAAAATGTGTCTGGAATGCTATTTATAGCAAAGCAAAAAAAATGGGAAGGGAAGAACTCCTTCTTGAAGTATTGCCTCCACTTGACTGGAACAAGACCGGTATGGAAACATGGGGTGATGTTATCAGACAGATAAGGGTTACAGGTACTGCCCGTTTTGTTAAGAGCCTGTTTTCCAAAGACAAAAAACATAAAAAAGAGGTATGGGATTCAGTTTTTAAGACTATACGTCAGCCCGGATGGTGGAACGGAGATTCTCAATACCATGCTCCTTCTTACACCGAACCGGCTTCTCTCCTTGAAAAAAGATTAAGAGCAGGGGAATTTGTAGTGGCCACAGAAGTGACTCCGCCTCTGGGCGCAAACTCTGCAAAACTGATACGTGAAATAGGACTGGTAAAACCATGGGTAACTGTAGTTAATTTTACAGATTCTTCTTCCGCTAATCCTAAAATGTCAAGTATGGCAGGTTGCAAGGTCGCTAATGACCTTAATGTCGAGGCAGTATTACAAATAGCAGCCCGGGATACATCCCGGACCGGGCTTCAGTCTATGGTTATAGGCAGTGGCCAATTTGGAGTTAAAAATATACTGTGCATTACGGGTGACAGCCCAAAAGCCGGCCCTTCACCAAGAGGCAGTATGAATTTTGTGGATCTGGACTCTGTGCAAATGCTGTGGATACTAAGAAGGATGAGAGATGAAGGGATATACCTTGACGGAAGAAAAATTAAATATCCGCCCATGTTCTTTCTGGGTGCAGCAACATCACCTATGGCACAGGATCCTGAGTTACAGGCAATACGCGATCATAAGAAAGTGAATGCCGGTGCACAGTTCTTCCAGACAAATATAATATTTGAACCTGACAGACTTGAATTGTGGCTTGAACATCTGGATAAAAGGAATATCCTTGATAAAGTATTTATTCTGGCAGGAGTAACCCCGCTTAAAAGTTATAAGCTCGCAAAATATCTTCATGAAAAAGTTCCGGGTGTTTTTTTACCTGATAATGTTCTCAAACGGATGGAAAATGCAGGTGACGGAGAAGCTGAAGAAGGACTGACAATATCACTGGAAATAATTGACTCACTGAAAAACAAAAATGGGATAAACGGGATACATCTGATGACTCTGGGCTGGGAAGAAATTATTCAGAGGATAGTGACAGAGTCGGGATTAAATCCTCCGTCATCTTTCAGGGAGGATTAATCATTTTCTATTCAGACCTCTGTCAGAAAGTTAATACTAATTCGAAGTCTAATATGGCATTGTCCGCTTTTATCTTTGATTTTAAGGATCTGCATCTGGATGTAAGACGTATAGAAAAGCTTTTGGGTTATGAGAAAGGAGATTCTGTTGAACCCATATCAATGACAATAGAAAAAATACTTAAAGAGTCAGAATCTTTTCATAATATCAAGGCGGAATACAGAATTTTCGAAAATTTCACCTTTAACATTTCAGAAATGATTCTAAAAATCAACGATCTGGATTTTAATGTGGGGAAAATAATTTTCAATCAGCTCAGAAATTCAGAAATACTTGTTTTTTTTCTTGCCACGGCAGGTGAAGAGATAGAATTAAAAAGCAGAGAGGCAATGAAAAGAGGAGATTATCTGAGTGGATATATTTATAATATAGTGGGAAGCGAAATAGCCGAGGCGGCTGCAGAAAAGATGTATGATCATCTGCAAATGTCCATGGCACCTTCAGGCAGAAGTGTTACCAGCCGTTTCAGTCCGGGCTATTGTGAATGGGACCTGTCGGAACAATATTTGCTTTTCAGTCTTTTCCCGGATAATTTTTGTGGTATCAGGCTGACTTCTTCAGCTTTGATGGATCCTTTAAAATCTGTAAGCGGTATTATAGGTGCCGGATCTGATGTTAAAAGATTGGCTTATCCCTGCAAATTATGTTCTATGAAGAATTGTTTATTCAGAAGATCAGAAGACCCTCAAAGATAGTTTTTGTAAACAAAGACCAGGATTAAGTTTGGTATGGCACAGGTCAAAAAATAAACCCTGCTGTGTTGTATAGCAGGGTTGAAAGTCTGGTAGATTTCTTCTTTTCAGCTTATTTTAATGTAATCTGTTCCGTAGGGAGCTCGCTGAGGACGGGATAGCATACTATTTGCTTCATCATCATTAATGAATCTCTCCTTGTCCGGATCCCAGTATAGTTTCCTGCCAAGTTTCATGGCTATATGAGTGACAAGACATACGGAACAGGCACGATGGCCTATTTCGACAGGAGAGATCGGTTCTTTGCGCGATTTGATACATTCCAGCCAGTTACCGGGTTGTGATGTACTTTCATACAGATGAATTTCATCAGGACCAATTTCTGAACTGAGTAGTTTGGGATCACTTGCATCAAGAGCCTTGGATTCCTGAGCCTGAGTGACGGGATCACTTTCTGTCGCCCTGTAGCTTCCGCGGGAAACGAAAATCCAGCCTTCTGTTCCTTCATAACGCACTCCGTTAGGATAGTTGCCACTTGTTATTTGTGTTACACCATTTTTATATTCTGCAATTGACATAAAATCACCATGTACGTCCCATAGTCCCGATTTTGGAAACTGAGCCACAGCCTCAACAGATACGGGGCCGGTTAATTCAGTGTCCATTCCCCAGGCTGCCGAATCGTAATGATGCTGCCCCCATCCGGTTATCATTCCCGCTCCAAACTGTTCACATCTGAGCCATCCGGGACGGCCAAAATCTTTTTGAGGATGAACCCGTATCTCAGTGTAATAGACTTCAGGGGTTGAACCAAGCCACATATCGTAATTCAGATTTTTGGGGATGGGCATTTCGGGTGCTTCCGGCCCGGCAGGATCGCCCGGCAATCCGATTTTTACAGTGTGGAGTTTTCCGATACGACCGTTCCTGACGAGTTCTGCAGCTAATCTCCATTGAAAAGAGGAACGTTGCTGAGTTCCAACCTGGAGTATGATATTCCTGCGCCTGACGATATCACTGAGCAATCTCCCTTCAGCTATAGTAAGAGAGGTGGGTTTCTCAAGGTAGATATCTTTTCCTGCAAGAGCTGCTTCTATGCCCGGCTGAGAATGCCAGTGGTCAGGAGTTGTTATCAGAACAGCATCAATGGACCTGTCAAGAAGCATGTCTTTATAGTCTGCAAAAGTTTTTGCATTACTGAAAGTATCATTCCCTGTCTTTTTGGTATAAAAGCTGTCAATAAATTGTTTCCCGAGCATCATGCGGTTTGAATCAACATCAGAAACAGCAGTAACCATTGCGGTGTCAAATCCCATTACCTGAATGACATCACCTCTTCCCTGCCTTCCGCAACCAATCCATCCTATATTGATCCTGTCACTCGGGGGATTCTTGCCAATAACTGAAGATGGAACAATGG
Organism: Bacteroidales bacterium; assembly: GCA_036743455.1. Classification (GTDB taxonomy): domain Bacteria; phylum Bacteroidota; class Bacteroidia; order Bacteroidales; family VadinHA17; genus LD21. The sequence continues at coordinate 14,288 of DAINPM010000027.1, forward strand.
TTGGAATTATAAATGTTCCGGCTGCTGCAGTCACTGAATTAGTAATAAAGGTTCTTCTTTTCATAAGCTTATAGTTTAATTTTAAATGGCCTTATGGAACCCATAAGTATACCTGATAATATTAATTCGTGTTAGTGTAATAATTACAGGTGGGTTTCATATTCAATGAGTTTTGGTTCTTTGGGTTTTTTAGAAAAAATATGATCCTATACAAATATCGTAATAAAAAACTATGTTGTCTCAGGATATTGGATATTTTGTATTATCAATTCTCGCATTTTGCATAAGTTGTTGATATATAAACTAAAAAAAGGTAAAAACTTCTGTGTAACAATAAAAAATATGTTCTTATAGGATCTTGTTTCACAAAGTAAAAACAATTTGAAAGTGTTAAAGTAGGAAAAAAAACTATAAGCTGTGCAATCGATTGCATAATATTAATATGCAGATCAGAAGAAAGCATTCGTTTTTGTTTATATTTGGAAATAAATGCTTTCATGTGAAAGAGAACAGGGAGATAACTATATATGATGTGGCAAAAGTACTTAATTTGTCACCTTCAACTGTAAGCAGGGCTTTGAAGAATAATCCCCGTGTTAACAGGGAAACAAGGAACAGGATAACAGACGTGGCAACTAAGATGGGTTATCGTCATAACAAATTTGCCAGTAACCTGCGTCAAAAGAAGACATATACGATAGGTGTTGTTGTTCCCCGGCTGAACAGTTATTTTATGGCAGAGGCTCTTGCCGGAATAGAAAAAATTGCTTCTGACAATGGTTACAGCCTTCTGATCGCTCAATCACAGGAATCATGTATAAAAGAGCAATTATGTATTTCAACGCTTTTTAACAGTCGGGTTGATGGATTTCTGGTTTCTCTGGCTTATGATTCCAGTGACATGGAACACTTTGATGTCCTGTTTAAAAAGAACATACCGGTCGTGTTTTTTGACCGTGTTAAGGAATGTAATAATTGTGTAAATGTAGTAATAGATAATTACAGGGCTGGATATGAGATAACAACACACCTCATTGAACAGGGCTGTAAAAACATTATGCATCTTGGAGGCAATATGCTCAGGAATGTATATTCAGAAAGGTTTCGTGGCTATAAACAAGCCTTGCTGGATAATAATCTTTCTTTCAATAGTAACTTTCTTGTAGTAAGTGATATGACCAGTATGGCAGGAAGCGATCTTGCCCGGAAGATAATCGGGATGGAAAAACGTCCCGATGCTGTTTTCACATCAAATGATGCAACAGCGGTGGCTATTATCTCAGAATTTGAAAAGGCAGGTATCAGAATACCCCTAGATATAGCAGTGGCAGGTTTTAATAACGAACCCCTTGGCAGGTTTATAAAACCTAACCTGACTACAGTGGACTATCCTGCCAGGGAAATGGGTGAAACAGCTGTAAGCATATTGCTCAACAGACTCACCAATTTGCAATCCCAAAATACCGGCACATTCGTTATTAATCATAAAATAATTATACGTGAATCTTCTGTCAGAAAGGCATGACGATTTCAAACCAAAAAACATTAGAATATTATGAAGAAATTGCTTAAATCTCTGTTCGTTGTATCCTTCTTGTTCTTCTTCACCTCTCTTTATGCAGAAGATGGATACAGACTATGGCTGAGATATGATGCTGTCACAGACCATAAAGTCATCAAAGAATACAGAAGGATAATAAAAGGATGGGTTGTTGAAGGCGATTCTCCTGTTCTTGCAGTGGCGAAAAAAGAATTACAGACAGGCCTTGACGGTCTGTTGGGGGAAAGTGTTCCTGAAATGGTTTCACCCGCAGGGAAAGGTGTCATCCTGGCCGGTACTCCGGATGGTTCTCCGCTTATTGCTTCTCTGAATATTGAAGATAAATTATCCTCACTGGGTAAAGAGGGGTATATTCTGATGAATACCAGGTTCAGAAATAAAAAAGTACTCCTTATTGCAGCGAATGATGATATAGGGGTTTTATATGGTATATTTCATTTTCTCAGACTGATACAGACATGTGAGCCTCTGAAGAATCTATCTGTTATCAGTTCTCCAAAGATTAAAGTGAGATTATTGAATCACTGGGATAATCTTGACAGGTCGGTTGAAAGGGGATATGCAGGTTTGTCTCTGTGGGATTGGAAAGAACTTCCGGATGTTTCTGATCAAAGATATACGGATTATGCCCGGGCTAATGCTTCTGTCGGAATAAACGGGACCGTTCTTACCAATGTAAATGCCAATGCATTGATTTTGACAAAGGATTATCTTGTTAAAGTTGCTGCTCTGGCTGATGTATTCAGACCATATGGTTTAAAAGTATACCTGACTGCCAGATTCAGTGCTCCTGTTGAGACAGGTAATCTGAAAACTGCTGACCCCCTTGACCCGGCCGTTAAAGAATGGTGGACCAGAAAAGCAGATGAGATATATAGTTATATACCTGATTTTGGTGGTTTTGTGGTAAAGGCAAATTCCGAAGGCCAGCCTGGACCTCAGGATTACAACAGGACACATGCCGACGGGGCAAATATGCTGGCAGATGCAGTATCCGGCCATGGGGGAATAATCATGTGGAGAGCTTTTGTTTATGACAACAATGTACCTGATGACAGGGCTAAACAGGCATACAATGAATTTGTTCCTCTTGATGGTAAATTCAGGGACAATGTGATTATTCAGGTAAAAAACGGACCAATCGATTTCCAGCCCAGGGAACCATTCCATCCTCTTTTCGGAGCTATGCCGCAGACTCCTCTTATGCCAGAATTACAAATAACACAGGAATATCTGGGATCTTCGGTTCATCTGGTTTATCTGGCTCCTCTGTTTGAAGAATGTCTTAAATCGGATACTTATGCCAGAGGAAAGGGATCGCTTGTGGCAAATGTAATTGACGGATCGCTGGAAAAGCACAACCTTACTGCAATAGCAGGTGTGGCTAATACAGGAAATGTAAGAAACTGGACCGGTCACCCAATCGCTCAGTCAAACTGGTATGCTTTCGGACGTCTTGCCTGGGACCCCTATCTTGATTCTGAAACAATTGCAGATGAATGGATTAAAATGACTTTCTCAAATAATCCGGAAGCAGTGGAAACAATAGGAAAAATTATGCTTGACTCCCGTGAAGCTGCCGTGAAATATATGACTCCTCTCGGATTACACCATATTATGCATGAAGGTCATCACTATGGGCCTGGTCCATGGGTGAGCAGGGGGAGAAAAGACTGGACTTCAGTATATTACCATCAGGCAAGTGCTACAGGGATAGGTTTTGACAGAACCTCTTCAGGAAGTAACGCAGTAAGCCAGTATTTCCCACCTGTCAGAGAATTGTATGAAAATATCGAAACCTGTCCGGAGAATCTGTTGTTATGGTTTCATCATGTCTCATGGGATCACAGGTTAAAATCGGGAAGAAGCTTATGGGATGAAATGTGTTATCTATACCATGAAGGTGTTGATGATGTCCGTTGGATGCAGAGTGAATGGGAAAAAACAGAGAAGTATATTGACAGGGATCGGTTTGAAGAGGTAAAAACCCTGCTTGAGAAACAGGAGAGAGATGCAAAGATATGGAGAGACGGTTGCTTACTTTATTTCCAGACTTTTTCAAAGAAACCCATTCCTTCAGATCTTGAAAAACCTGAACATGATCTGGATTTCTATATTAATCACAAATACACAGATATACCTGGTATAAGATAAAGATCTTTACAATCTTTTATCTTTTCCGGAGAATATTTTAAACCATACAAAAACGGTTTATTACGTAAATTATCTGATAACATAGAAATACAGACATTGTATGATAGAGTAAAGCGTATGCAAAAAATAAATCTTAAAACACATGAAAGCATTAATTAAGTTGTTGATCAGTATACTTCTGCTGGTGGATTTTATTCCGTTAAATGCTGAAGATGGATACAGACTCTGGCTAAGATATGATCTTGTCAGTAATCCTGAGATCCTGGAATATTACAGGGAGACAATTACCAATTATATGATAAGCGGTGATTCGCCTACCTGTAAAGTAGCGGAGACTGAGTTGCAAACTGCCCTGAAAGGATTGCTGGGAAGAACCCTGCCTTCTGTTTCAGTTGCCGGAAACGGAACAATAGTTGCCGGAACACCGGAAACATCTTCACTGATAGCTGAAATGTATTCTGAAAATAAACTGCAGGAAGCGGGTGATGAAGGATATTTTATAGAAAACACCAGGCACAATGGTATAAATTTTATCGTTATAGCTGCCAAAAATGATATAGGAGTACTTTATGGGGTATTTCATTTGTTAAGAATGATACAGATGAATCAGAATCTGGACAATCTTTCTGTAATGAGTTCAACAAAGATGAAAGTCAGAATTCTTAATCACTGGGATATGCTTCCAATGGGTGAAAGCGGATTTACAGGCAATACTATATGGAAGTGGAATGAACTGCCGGGTAAGCTTGATCCACGATACACTGATTATGCCAGGGCCAATGCTTCTATCGGAATAAATGGTACTGTCCTGACGAATGTAAATGCCGATGTAAGACTTCTGACACCGGAATATATGGAAAAAGTGGCAGCTCTTGCTGATGTCTTCCGGCCATATGGAGTAAGGGTCTATCTGGCTGCTAAAGTTACGGCTCCGATGGAGATCGGGAAACTAAATACTGCTGATCCGCTCGATAAGGATGTTATTGCATGGTGGAAGAAGACAGTAGATGAGTTATATAAGTATATTCCGGATTTCGGAGGGTTTGTGGTCAAAGCCAATTCTGAGGGTCAGCCGGGGCCTCTTGATTATAACAGAACACATGCTGACGGAGCTAATCTGCTGGCTGATGCAGTTGCCCCTCATGGAGGAATAATCATGTGGAGAGCTTTTGTATACGATAATAAAGTTCCTGAAGACCGTATTAAACAACCTTTTAATGAGTTTATGCCTTTTGACGGAAAGTTCAGAGAGAATGTAATTCTGCAGGTCAAAAACGGCCCTCTGGACTTTCAGCCCAGAGAACCTTTTCATCCTCTTTTCGGGGCAATGCCCAAAACCCCACTGATGCCGGAATTCCAGATTTTGCAGGAATACTTTGGATTTACAACCCATCTCACTTTCCTTGCTCCCTCATACGAAGAATGCCTGAAAGCCGACACATATTGCATGGGAGAAGGCTCTCTGGTAGCCAAAGTGATAGATGGCACCATAACAGATTATCCCATTACGGGAATGGCGGGAGTTTCAAATATTGGAGCAGACAGGAACTGGACAGGACATCTTTTCGGACAGTCTAACTGGTATGCCTTCGGAAGACTGGCATGGGATCCATATATGAGTTCGGAAGAAATTGCTGAGGAATGGGTGCGGATGACATTTACTAATGATGAAGATGTTGTTAGAAGTATATCAGGATTTATGGTTGAATCACGTGAAATAGCAGTTAATTACAGGACTCCTCTGGGCTTGCATCATATTATGTATGCAGGTACCCATTATGGTCCGGGTCCGTGGTTTGACAGAGACCCGAGAGATCCTCGTCCGGACTGGACCTCAGTATATTATCACCGTGCTGATGAAAAAGGTGTAGGGTTTAACAGGTCTTCTTCCGGCAGTAATGCAGTTGCGCAGTATTTTTCTCCTGTAAGAGAATTATTCGATAACGTTGAAACCTGTCCGGAAAACCTTTTATTATGGTTCCATCATGTATCATGGGATCATAAGCTAAAATCCGGCAGGACTTTGTGGGATGAGATGTGTCTGAAATATAATGAAGGAGTCGAAGGGATACGTGAAATTCAGATAGAATGGGACAGACTGAAGCCTTTTCTTGATGCTGAAAGGTATGAAAATGTTCGAGAGAGGCTTGTAAAACAGGTTAGGGATGCGAGAATATGGAAGGATGCCTGTATTGTTTACTTTCAGACCTTTTCGAAGAAGCCTATTCCTGAAGGGGTTGAGCCGCCTGAGCATGACCTGGAATGGTATAAGGCTCACAGGTATACAGATATTCCGGGGCTTTTCGGGGCTCCGTGATCAGAAAAATGTAAGAAACAAAAAAATTGTGTCTGTCGTTGCCGGTTTATTATTCCATGGGCATTCATCTCTGGAAGAAATATCTCATATAATAATTATTCTCTTTTGAGAATAATATTCAGAAAATAGCATTTTTCTGAAATTTGCTGTTGTTCCACAATGCATTTTTTTGTTAACATACCTGCTAACCCGGAATTAAGAATCAGATACTATACAAATGGGTAATGAACTATTCAAAATAAATTATAACTTTAACGGCAGTAAAAGCTTTCAGGGAATATCTGAATAATGTCAGCAGACAACTGCAAAGTAAAAGTTACAGGATACATCTGTTCTATAAATTATTTCTCTGTAAGCACATAGTTTGACTGAATAATAAATTTATTGATAATAACTAAAAACACTTTTAATATGTTATTGCTTGGAATAGACTTGGGAAGTTCTTCTGTTAAAGTATCGGTAATGGAAGGTAAAACAGGGGAATGCCGTGCTTCGGCGTTTTACCCGAAAGATGAAATGAAAATAATTGCCAGTAAACCAGGATGGGCAGAGCAGGATCCCGAAGCATGGTGGTCCAATCTAAAGGCTGCTGTAGCAGATTGTAATAAACAGCTGGGAGATGAGAAGAAAAGGATAGGGGCTATTGGCATCTCTTATCAGATGCACGGTCTGGTCGTTGTCGATAAAGATCTTAAAGTCCTTCGGCCTTCAATTATATGGTGCGACGGCAGGGCTGTCGAATATGGAGAAAAAGCTTTTAAAACGCTCGGCAAGGATTTTTGTTTATCCAGACTGCTCAACTCACCGGGTAATTTTACTGCCACCAAACTTGCCTGGGTTAAGGAAAATGAACCTGAGCTTTTTGGCAGAATACATAAGATAATGTTGCCTGGTGATTATTTTGCCATGAGATTGACGGGTGAATTACTTACAACATATTCTGGCTTATCAGAAGGTATTTTCTGGGATTTTCCGGGCAACAGTGTTTCCGGAGAACTCCTTGACAATCTGGGGTTCAGCCCGGATTTGCTTGCAAAAGCAGTTCCTTCTTTCTCAGAACAGGGTACACTTCTGAAACAAATTGCCGGTGAGCTTGATCTCCCGGAAGGTATACCTGTGTCATATCGTGCAGGCGATCAGCCAAATAATGCATTGTCACTTAATGTGCTTGAGCCAGGTGAAGTAGCTGCCACAGCAGGCACATCAGGAGTTATTTATGGAGTTACTGATCAAAAGAAATTCGATCCTCTTTCAAGAGTCAATACTTTTCTTCACGTCAACCACTCAGAAGTGAAACCACGACTGGGAGTTCTGTTGTGTATCAACGGAACAGGCATTCTTAATTCCTGGCTGAGAAGGAATACAGGAAATAATCTTTCTTATGACCAGATGAACGAGATGGCAGAACAGATACCGGCAGGTTCACAAAACCTTACCATTCTGCCTTTCGGTAACGGGGCTGAACGTATGCTCGGGAACAAAGATATCGGTTCAAGAATAAACGGCATCAACTTTAATACCCATACAAATGCTCATCTTTTCAGAGCTGCACAGGAGGGGATAGTTTTTTCAATAAGATACGGGCTTGATATTATGAAGGAAACAGGTATTAATCCTGAAGTAATAAGGGCAGGTGCTGCAAATATGTTCCAGAGTCCTGTTTTCAGAGAAGCCCTGTCATGTATATCAGACACAGAGATACACCTTTATAATACCGACGGATCACTGGGAGCAGCCAGAGGAGCAGGTATAGGTTGCGGGTATTATAATTCAGCTAAAGAAGCATTTTCCGGATTGAAAGAAGTCGGGATAACAAAACCTGACAAGTCAAAAACTGAAGCTTACGAAAATGCTTATAATGCCTGGAAAAATCACCTCGAATCAGTATTGTAAGATGTTCTAATTTCTGCCGGGGAATGTTAAACAATGATAACTTCAGGGCGGAAAAATAAAGTAAAAAGAAACTAAAGTATTTCGTATAGTGCTTAAAGTTTTTTAAATTCGTCAAATAAAAAATGTATCACTAAAACTTATCAGATATGATTTACAAAGGAAAAAAAGAATTTTATCCTGGAATAGGGGAAATTAAATACGAAGGTAAAGAATCAAAAAATCCCCTTGCTTTCAGATGGTATAACGCGGATCAGATTGTGGGCAGCAAGACGATGAAAGAACATCTTCGTTTTGCAATTGCTTACTGGCACTCTTTCTGTGGAGACGGTAGTGACCAGTTCGGTAATTCTACTCATGTTTATCCCTGGCAGAATCCTGATCTTGATGACACGATCAGACAAAGACTTGATGCTGCCTTTGAATTTATTACAAAAATCGGAGCCCCTTACTACTGTTTCCACGATGTAGACGTCGTTGGTGGCGACGGATCAGTACTGGATGTGGAAAAACGTCTTGAGAAATTTGTTCCTGTAATGAAAGATCTTCAGAAACAAACAGGAGTCAAACTTTTATGGGGAACAGCAAATCTTTTCTCTGATCCGCGTTATATGAATGGTGCAGCAACCAATCCTGATTTTGCTGTTGTTGCAAATGCAGGCGCACAGCTGAAAAATGCTATTCAGGCTACAATCGAACTGGGTGGTGAGAATTATGTCTTCTGGGGCGGAAGAGAAGGTTATATGAGCCTTCATAATACAAATATGAAACGCGAAGTTGACCATCTGGCTATGATGCTGACTATGGCACGCGATTACGGCCGTAAAAATGGCTTTAACGGGACATACCTTATTGAACCGAAACCTATGGAGCCAACCAAACATCAGTATGATTATGATGCAGCAACTGTTGTGGGCTTTCTGCGCCATTACGGACTTGATAAAGACTTCAAACTGAATATCGAGGTTAATCATGCAACACTGGCAGGCCATACATTCGCACACGATCTTCAGGTTGCAGCTGATGCCGGATTATTGGGAAGCATTGACGCAAATAAAGGAGACTATCAGAATGGATGGGATACCGATGAATTCCCGACAAATATTTATGAAGTCACCGAAGCTATGTTAGTTATTTTGAGTGCAGGCGGATTCAAAACAGGTGGTGTCAACTTTGATGCTCACATCAGAAGAAATTCAACAGACCTGGAGGATTTGTTTATAGCTCATGTAAGCGGTATGGATACTTTCGCCAGAGCTCTGCTTATTGCTGATAAAATTATGAAAGAAAGTGATTACCTGAAGATGAAGAAAGACAGATATGCTTCATTCGACAAAGGCATCGGAAAAGATTTCGAAAATGGAAAACTTACTCTTGCAAAACTGAGAGATATTGCAGAAGAGGTTGGCGAACCAAAGACTATCAGTGGGAAACAGGAACTCCTGGAACAATTGATCAATATGTATATTTAAGAATAATTATTATCCAACCATTAAAAAAAAGAGTGTCTTGCAAAGACACTCTTTTTTTAGTCTTATCTGATTGTATATACTTCTGCTATTTGACCCACTGATGTGGCTATTTCAAAAACAGGAGGACTCAGAATGGATTTTTTCACTTTGCACAGCCCTGCAACCTGAATCAGAGAAGATTTGTATTTTTCAGGAAAATCCTGAGGAAGCTTAATGTCAAGTTTGATATTTAATGGCAAACCGCTTTCTTCATCATAAATGGTTTCCATAAGAATCTTTATATTTTCTGTTGGAATATTCCTTTTATCACAAAATGATTTAACGTATACGCCGGCACAGGTCCCTATTGATGCAAGGTACAGATCAAAAGGCGCAGGAGCCGAATTATGGCCTCCATTGTCTAAAGGCTGATCCGTTTTTATTGAATGACCGTTGAACCTGGCTGTTACAATTTTCTCTGATTCAAATGTTATTTCCATATTCATCATTTAATTTGTAATTAAACATAATTTTCTTATTTATTGTTTCCGGGCTGTGAGCAGAAATAAATCAAAACTTTTCATTTCTTTTTCAGATACCAGTTTATTTATTGTATGACACTTACGGCTTAATATATCTGTAAATCCATAATTCTTAATTGTTTGACCAAGCTTTTCAGGATCAAAACCATTATGCCCGTTAAAACCCGTTTTATGGAATGAACCGTCTTCTTTATACAAATCAGCAATTGCCAGAAATCCTCCAGGGTAGATGATATCCGATAGTTTTTCAATCAGTTTTTCAATATTTCTTATATGATGCAATACCATCTGAGTGAATATCAGATTAAACCTGGGGTGTTCCCAGTTCCCTTTTTCCAGATCATAATGCAAAGCTCTCAAATTTGATACCTTTAATTCTTTGATTTTACTTTTCATTATTCTTACCATATCACGTGAATTGTCTATCATTACAATTTCTTTAAAGTGATCTTTAAGTAAGAAACTGGTAATACCTGTTCCTGCCCCGTATTCAAGAGCTGTCATCTCTCTATCCAGTTCTAAACGGTCGATTATTGCTTCTGAAACTGCTTTTGAGCGCTCCAGATGGCCGGGATTAGTATCCCATCTCAAAGTTATCCTCTCAAATTCATTCATTGGTCACTTGTTCTCAATAGAAAATAACAAAATAAATTAATATTTGTTCTGCTGCCCTGTTTTGTGCGGTTTTTAGGCCTCCAAAATGCCAACCAATTGATTTATAAATAAAAGGGTAATTTTTTCTTGTAAATATGGGTGTCTTTCGCACAAAACAGCACAGAAAGTTCTTCAGCCCGGAGGGCTGGACTTCCAATAGTACAGGTTCAACCGGGGCAGTGGCAATAAAACCGTTTCAACCACCTTCAACTTTTTCAACTTTTTCAACCGAAGAAAAGCTACCGTCAGTCAGGATGT
>DAINPM010000028.1:0-6496 GCA_036743455.1 Bacteroidales bacterium
ACTGTCATTGAACGTCCTTCTGATTATTCAGCTCCATGGCTCGTCAGATAAAAATTCTGTCAAAAAGATGTATAATAAATTCTGATAAAAAACTCATTGCCTTATGAAAAAATGTAACCGGGAAAAAATCAGGACCGTTGAAAAAAAAGGACAAACAGACCGCAGGTCCTTTTTAAAGATTGCTTCATCAGCCGCTGCAGGTTTATTCATTGCTTCCCGTTCACCTGCTGCTTCATCGGTCACCGGATCATCAGGGATATTACAGACACGTTATCCTGATCCTTCTATCGTAGTTCTTGATAAACGCTTTGAGAAATATGTACTGTGGAATGCAGCTGTGGAACGCTTATGGACAGGAGCCCGATGGGCAGAAGGGCCCGTATGGTTCGCTGATGGCAAATACCTGCTTTTCAGCGATATACCCAATAATAGAATACTAAGATGGACAGAAGAAACGGGTGAAGTAAGTGTATTCCGTTATCCTTCCAACAACGCAAACGGCAATACAAGAGACCGTGAAGGAAGGTTAATAACATGCGAGCATGACTCACAAAGGATTACACGGACAGAATACGATGGTAACATAACTGTACTGATGAATGAATACAAGGGGAAAAGCCTTAATGCTCCCAACGACATAGTTGTACATTCCAACGGCAGTATATGGTTCACCGATCCGGGATACGGTATAATGTCGTATTATGAAGGACATGTGGATGATTTTGAGCTAGCTGCAAATGTCTACCGCTTCGATCCTGATACAGGAGATGCTACTATCGTAGCAGATGATTTTATGCGCCCAAACGGCCTGTGCTTTTCTCCCGACGAGAAGCTGCTTTATATCATTGACAGCGGACAACCGGCCGGTGAACCACAACCGATAAAAGTATACGATGTTATTGACGGCAAAAGACTGACCAATGGGAGAATATTCTGTACCACCGGAGAAAAGGCCTCAGATGGTATACGTTGTGATACAGACGGTAATGTATGGGCTTCAGCTGCAGGTCTGGGAGAAGGAAAAGACGGGGTACAGGTATTCGCTCCCGACGGAAAAATCATAGGAAGAATATGCCTTCCGGAAGGATGTGCAAACCTGTGTTTCGGAGGAGCAAAACGTAACCGTTTGTTTATGACAGCCAGCCAGTCACTCTACTCTCTGTATGTCAACGCAAAAGGTGCAATGATACCTTAAAAAATAATCCTGCCTGTAATATACCATAAATAAGTGAATGAGATGAATACAAAAGACAATGAGAAAATTGAAAGAATAATAAAAGCAAATTAAGCTGAGAGATTTATCCTTTATGCTAAGTATTAACGATACAGAATCATTGTTATCAAAAATCTCTTCTGAGATTACTGATTCCAATCTTGGATATTTCTCCAAACCTTTCAGATGTAAACACGAAGGCCGGGAACTAATGATAAAGAAATACCTGCCTGTGAAAGATCTTGCACTGATCAATGCCATAATAACAAATCACAACGAATATATTAGAGAGCTTAAAGCAACAGGGATAAAAGTCCCTGATACTTTAATAGAAGTCCAAAAAGATAAAAAAGGGTATCAGATAATAATTATTCAGGAAGCATTCAGAAAAGATGAACTATTCAGGGACAAAGTTGAAAAAGCCGGAGACACAGATATTATTTCTCTTTGCAGTCTTATCCTTGACGAGACTATCCGTTTCATATCAAACAGGAAAGATCCTGCCGGAATAGGTTTTCATCCCACTTTACGGAATTATGCTCTGCACGAAGGTGAACTATGGTACTTCGACACCTTCCCTCCTATGCTGATGAGACAGAATGAACTCAATAAGGTCATCATCAGGATGTCTCCATTTGGCAGAATAATAAAACCGCTGATTCCGGTAAAATTTATTAACCTTGTTTCAAACGAGTATTACAACTTCGAAAAAATGTTCACCGGTATAGTGGGCAGTTTATGCAGACTCAGACCAGAATTATCATCTGCTGTTTTGGCTTTCAGTAAAGAATACATAACAAATAGCAGATGCTCCTTTCAGGAAAAGAATAATATATTAAAAAAACTTGAGTCTCCACCCCATCTCCCGGGTATCTGGACATTTTTCCGGAGACTGTCCGGTAATGAAGGAAAACCGAATATTTGAAGTGGTTAGTGGTGAGTTGTGAGTTGTGAATGGTGAGTGATGAGTAGTGAGTAGTGAGTTGTGAGTGGTGAGTGGTGAGTGGTGAGTTGTGAGTGGTTAAATGCAGGTAGTTTACATACGAAAATATGGTATTTTTTATGAAGAATATATTGTTTTTTTTGCGATATTTGAGTACAAGGAGGCTGATCAGAACAGCATTTAGAATTCTTTTTACTATAAACCTGATCAAATGAAAAAGTTAAAATTTTATACAAAATCAGTCCTGATAATTGCAATTTTATTTGCATTTGTATCATGTGCGGTAAACCCTGTCACAGGAAAAAAACAACTCATGCTCATGTCTGAGAGTCAGGAAGTCCAACTGGGGATGTCGTATGATCCTCAGGTAGTGGCTACTTTCGGAGAATATAAAAATGACCAGTTATTAACTTTTCTTCAGACTAATCTTAATGCGATGGGATTGATTTCCCATCGTCCGAACCTTAAATACCATATTAAAATACTTGATTCTCCTGTTGTTAATGCATTTGCTGTACCTGGTGGTTACATATATCTCACAAGAGGTATTCTTGCACAATTGAATAATGAAGCAGAGCTTATGGGTGTCATAGGTCACGAGATGGGACATATTACAGCCCGCCATTCAGCCAGTCAACAAAGCAAACAACAACTTGGACAGCTCTTACTTATAGGAGGAATGATAGCATCAGAAAAATTCGCCCAGTATGCAGAGATGGCAATGCAGGGGATGCAATTACTTTTTCTGAAATTCAGTCGCGATAATGAACGTGAAGCTGATGCTCTTGGAGTGGAATATTCCTCAAAGATTAATTATGATGCAGGCAAGATGGCAGATTTTTTTCAGGTACTGGAAAAGATGAACATGGAAGAGAATGTTGGAGGAGTTCCCACCTTTCTCTCAACACATCCTGACCCTGGAGACCGTTATAATAGCGTAAAACAATCAGCTGCTGCATGGCAGACAGAATTAAGTGATATAAATTCTTTATGGAAAGTTAACGCTGATAATTATCTGAGGCTTATCGACGGAATAATATATGGAGAAGATCCTCGTCAGGGTTATACAGAAGGAACCACCTTCTATCATCCTGAACTGAGATTCCGGTTTACCTATCCCACAGGATGGAAATATGAAAATCTTCCTACCCAGGTCAATATGGGACCTCCCGACGGGAAAGCTATCCTTATATTCACTTTTGCCTCCCAAAACAATCTCCAGGCTGCTGTCGATAATACAATACAAGAGCTGGGGTTAACATTGCAGGAAAGGATGAACACAACCGTTAATGGCCTGCCAGCAATAGCAACAGTCTCTATGCAGGTTGTCCAGGACCAGTCGACAGGAGCTCAGGCAGCCAACATGGTCCTTTCGTATTTTATTCAACATAACAACTCTTGTTATGTCTTTCACGGAGTGAGCTCTGAAGCTGATTTCAAGACCTATTTCCCCTACCTCGAATCATCTATGAAAACATTCTCAAATCTTACCGATGCTTCAAAAATAAATGTGAGACCTGATAAGGTATTGATCAAAAAAGTTGTCAGGACTGGCACTCTTGCAGATGCATTTAATTATTACGGAGTAAGGGCAGACAAAAGAAATGAACTGGCGTTACTTAACAATATGGAACTGACAGACAGAGTAGCAGCCGGCAAATTAATAAAGATAATAGGTAAATGATTAGTATTCACAAAACTGACAACGACACTTTAATAGCTGAACTGACAGATAATAATTACCTTATAGGTGGACCTGATGATACTCTTGATCTGCTTGCAGATGCAGGAGTAAATGATTGCAGAGGAATCATAATTCATGAATCAAATCTTAACCCCGCTTTTTTTGATCTCCAAACAAAAATTGCAGGAGAGATACTTCAGAAATTTTCTAATTATAAGATGAAACTTGCAATTATAGGTGATTTTTCAAAATACACAAGTAACAGCCTCCGCGATTTTATCAGGGAAAGCAACAGAGGTAACTGTGTATACTTTACTGAAAACATTGTCTCTGCCCTGAAAAAACTGGCATGAGATAAGCTGTACAGGTTTTATTATGTATTACCGGTTCAGAAATTTTTTCATTGTCAGGATTAAAATAATACAGCTTAGTTTTTTCTCACAACCATATCATTGTCAACCAGTCTGGTATTATAAGTCTGAATAATCGCTTTGAGTTTCTCTTCCAGCTCTTTTGCCAGCTCCGTTTCATCACTCAGCAGATTATTCTGAAGAAGCAGGTCCTTTTTGTAATTATAAAGCCCTATTGCCTCATTATCAACCATTTCAAGTATATGATCCTTCATATAAATATGGTAAGTACTGCCATTGGTATTAAAGGCAAATGATTCTTCTGAATCATTCAGCAAGTCGTTACCAAAAGCAATATATTCTTCATCATAATTAAGATAATTAAGAACCGTAGGCATAATATCTATCTGTTGTGCTATCCTGTTTTTAACTCCTTTAAGATCACTTCCTGGTTTATAAAATATTACAGGTATACAAAAAGACCCGAAATTGTTCTGAAACTCTTTATGAAAGGATTCATTAGTATGATCAGCTGTTATAACAAAGAGGGTATTATTGAACCATGGTGCTTTCGATATATCATTAAAAAATTTTCTCAATGCATGATCGGAATAACCTACCACTTCAACAATGGGCACCGGACCTTTTTTAAAGGTATCTTTGTATTTGTCAGGCACGATGAACGGGTGATGAGATGATAATGAAAAAATGGCTGCCAGGAAAGGTTGGGGGACAGTATCAAGATAGTTTCCGAAATATTTAAAGAAAGGCTCATCCCATATTCCCCACATACCATCAACATCTTCTTTCGTACGCGGATAGTGCTCATATCCTATATAATCATCAAATCCCGACATTCTCGCAAAAGAGTCAAAGCCCATTGATCCTGACGGCCCCCCGTGAAAAAATATTGAATAATAACCTTTCTTCTTAAGGAGTGAAGCCAACCCGTTTATCTGATTATTGGCATAATGGGAAATGACATAAGGAGTTTCCAGAGAAGGTATTGAAGCAAGTACCGAAGGCATTGCGTCTATCGATTTTTTCCCGTTAGCTATTGACACATCAAAAGTAAGGCTTTCACTAATCAAAGAATCGAGGAAAGGAGTGTATCCTTCATAAGATCCTCCTTCCAGATCCCTGTTAAAAGCACCAATATATTCTCTTGAGAAACTCTCCATGATAATTACTACCACATTCAGAGGACAGAAATTTCCAACTGTATCAGGGACGTAGTGTGGGTTATAAAGTTTTTTTAACTGTGATTCATCATAAAACTGATATTTTTCCAGCACTTTTTTCCCGGATGTTCTCATCAGACTGAAAGGAGTATTAAGGACAATTGCGACATTGCGCGGCGATTCCACATACCGTGCAGCATTGCTTATTGTGATAGGACGAATTGATTCATTAAGGCCACCACGTGCACCTCCGATAACAAAAGCAGCAAATAAAGGGATTGCAAGTATATTCACAGAATGATAAACAAGTCTGTTTGAAGGTTCGGGTTTTTGTGGTTTCACCTTATTATAGAGAAAAACCATCAGAAACAGGACAAAAACACCAAAAAGGGTCACAGGCCAGTAATCAATAAGAAATTTAAAGAATAGTTTTACAAGATTGGATTCATTCTCAAATGTCTTAAAGACATCAAAAGCAGCTCTTTTCAGAACAAATCTGTAATACACAAAATCGCAACTGTTTATAGCAAATGCCAGTCCGTTTGTAATAAAAAACAAGTACTTTGACACCTTCTGATATGTATGATTATATCTGAAATCAAAAGGTATTATCTGCATCACAATGAATACCATATTGACATAAACTGTAGCAGATATATCGAATACCAGACCTCCCTTCATAATTGAAAGAAACTCCCCTGCAGAAATTCCGGGAAACATCATATGATTAAAGAGGTAAAAAGCCAGCCTGCTAAGGGAAAAGAGGAAAAGGATCAAAATAATCCTGTATACCAGAACGACAAGTATATTTCTGGAAAAAAACCAGTTCTTCATCATTAAACTAACTATAATTAACAGACAGTACAGTATCTGAGTCTGTGAACATCAATTATAAAAAACCCTGTAATTATCATTTTTATTATCCGAAATAAAGTATATACTCTCTATTACATCAATACTCTCCCCTATCTGCCAATGCCCTCTGAATAATCTTAATTAGTTCCTGTGTTTATATTAAGGCTAATACTTATCATCAGAGAAATCATGTATATAACAATAGAATTGAATGATTACAGATTTTTCTAACAGTGAGAACAAAATTAAGGAAAAGTTTCTTCTTTAGAA
>DAINPM010000028.1:6596-11653 GCA_036743455.1 Bacteroidales bacterium
AAGATCAATAACGCACCCAGTACAAACATCAGTATTTTTGTTGTTTCAGGTTTTGCCTTAAGAGCTTCAATCAGACCATGATAAAGAAGGTATAAGGCATAGAGATTCACCGCCAGACCGACTATTGATCCGGCTGTCAGGTTAAGACCTGAAATAAATCCCAGCAAAGCTGATATTGGCATTATTACCATTACAGCTGCTGTAACTCTTGCACATGCTTCAAAATCAGTATTTCCCTTGGTAATAGCAGAAATGACGAGCAGAATTACGGCCCCGATGAACAGTCCGATAATAGCTGCAATAATATACCATACAAACATCATTATCCCGGCTGCACCGCCGAAAAGACCTCCGGTCATTCCTCCTATTTTGAAAATACTCCAAATAAGGGCAATGATACCTGCAATAACGCCATAGATGACAGCTTTGATCAAAGGTTCGGCAATCCCCCCGGTTGTTTTCATGGTTGAGAAATAAGCCTTAGGATTAGTAAGGACATCTTTTGATTCCTTAATAAAAGCATTGATGTCGAATGTTGTGTTACTCATAATAGAAAAGGATTAAAGGTTTATAGTTAATCTCCGGTAAATTAATATGACAACTAATTTAGGAAAAAAAAACCTTACAGACAGACAAAATTTTCCGGTAAATTAAAACAATACTATTAATACTTAATCAATAAGGCCTGATAAGCCACGGTTTTTACTCCAGATAAGTATATCCATACAGTCCCGAGCGGTAGTTTGACAGGAATTCTTTTCCCTCTTCAAGAGTTATTATGCCGGCTTTAACAGAAGAGGTGACCCATGTTTCAACTGTACGGACCATCTTCTTAGGGTTATACTGGGCATATTCCAGAACTTCTGCAACTGTCTCTCCATCAATTATCTGATCAATCCTGTAACCATCATCATCTACCGAAACATGAACCGCATTGGTATCACCAAAGAGATTATGAAGATCACCGAGTATTTCCTGGTAAGCACCTACAAGAAACACCCCGAGAAAATATTGTTCACGATTTTTTTTAGCATGCACAGGGATATGGTAGGAAGAGTTGGACGTAGATATGAAGTTATCTATCTTACCGTCTGAGTCACATGTCATATCCTGTATTGTAGCCCATACTGAAGGCTCTTCATTCAGACGGTGTACAGGCATGACCGGAAAAACCTGGTCAATGGCCCATGCATCGGGCAGCGACTGGAACAATGAGAAATTACAAAAATACTTGTCAGACAGGATTCGTGATATCTGGCGCAATTCATCAGGTACATGCTTAATGCTTCTGGCAATATTGTATATTTTCCGGGCAACAGACCAGAAAAGACACTCTGTCTGGGCTCTTGTTCTAAGATCGATAAGCCCGAGGCTGAACCTGTCAAGAGCCTCCTCTCTTATCTGCTGGGCATCGTGCCACGTTTCGAGCATCCTCTGCTGATTAAAATTATCCCATAAACTGAAAAGCTCTTTAACAAGTTCGTGATCCTGTTCCCCAACAACTTCTTCCACATCCCATGAAGGCAGAGTCGCTGTTTCAAGCACTTCGAAGATAAGGACTGAATGATGAGCAGTGAGAGAGCGGCCTGATTCTGTAATAATATTAGGGTGAGGTATATTATTCTTATTACTTGCATCCACAAATGTGCTTATTGAATCATTAACATATTCCTGAAGAGAATAATTCATACTGCTGGGACTGTAGGAAGATGCTGTCCCGTCATAATCTACACCCAGTCCCCCTCCTATATCTACAAACTCCACATTGAATCCAAGTTTTGCAAACTCAACATAGAACTGAGAAGCTTCCCTCAGGGCAGTCTTTATTCTCCGTATTTTGGTTACCTGGCTGCCAATATGAAAATGGATCAGTTTTACACAATCTCTTATTTTGTTCTTTTCAATAAAGTCGATTGCTTCCAGCAATTCGCTGGAAGTAAGTCCGAATTTACTTATATCTCCTCCTGAATCTTCCCATTTACCACTTCCGGTACTGGCAAGCTTGATCCGTATACCAAGATTCGGCTTTACTCTTAGTCTTTTAGAAATAGTTGTAATAAGCTTTAACTCATTGAGTTTTTCCACAACAAGGAAGATTCGTTTCCCCATTTTTTGAGCCAACAAAGCAAGCTCAATGTAATCTTCATCCTTATAACCATTACAAATAATAAGAGACTCCGGGTCTGTATTAATAGCTATCACAGCATGCAGTTCAGGTTTTGAACCTGCTTCCAGACCTATATTGAATTTTTTGCCATGACTCACAATTTCCTCAACAACAGGTCTCATCTGATTGACCTTGATAGGATAAATGATGAAATTCTGAGCCTTGTAATCATATTCTTTTGATGCTTTTGCGAAGCAACTCGAAATACTCAGGATACGGTCATCCAGAATATCAGGAAATCTGATCAGAAGAGGTGTTGAAACATCTGACAGCATCAATTCATCAAGCAATTCTTTGAGGTCAACAGATATTCCATCTTTCTGTGGTGTTACAGTAACATTTCCTTTTTCGTTTATAGAGAAATAATCAGCCCCCCAACCTTTAATATTGTATAATTCAGAGGAATCTTCAATACGCCATTTTCTCATTTCTGTATCCTGTTGATTTTATGTTAAAATAATGAATCTGAAATTTTCTGCAATTTTACTAATTAACAGGGAACAAACAGTAACTTTTTTTATCAAAATTGTCAAAAGTAAAAGCCTTCCTCATCACCTGGCAACGATTCTGAAGAATTTTGGTAATTTATTTTGTTTATTACTCACTACTCATTACTCATTACTCATTACTCATTACTCACCACTCACCACTCCCCACTCACTACTCATTACTCACTACTCACTACTCATTACTCATTACTCACTACTCATTACTCACTACTCATTACTCATTACTCACTACTCATTACTCATTACTCACCACTCACCACTCCCCACTCACTACTCATTACTCACTACTCACTACTCACTACTCACTACTTAATATCTGCCAACTTTAATTTGATCCTCCTTTCTCTCCTCTGATACGGAATTCCGATAAACCTGAATTTACACTCCACGTTGTTCTGCTTCAATCTCCGTTTTGCTCTGTGCTCTGTGCTCTGTGCTCTGTGCTTTTACCCTGTGCTTTTCTGACCTTTTTTTTTGTAGCCCCTCTCCCTGGCTAAAGTTTTTTTTGGGAAAAAGGGTGTCATTATTCCAGTAGAATGGTTTTTAAATTTACAGGCGAAACGATTTTATAC
This sequence comes from Bacteroidales bacterium, assembly GCA_036743455.1. Lineage (GTDB taxonomy): Bacteria > Bacteroidota > Bacteroidia > Bacteroidales > VadinHA17 > LD21. The sequence goes on from DAINPM010000028.1 coordinate 9,845, forward strand.
ACCGGACAGGGATTATAACCTGTTCCCCATTGGGGTACAAGATATTTATCAAAAAAGTTCCATGACAACAGGCCATCGGTTGACTCCGGTTCCAGGAGATAAGAAGCCAGATTGGCAAGTGGCTGAGCTGTACGTATAAGAATAGTTCCTTCCGGAAAATCTTTTGTATCTCGGATGAATCTACCCTTTACAGAGTTGGTATAATGACCCTGATTAAGTCTGGCAGATCCTTTAAGATCGGAAATTATATATTCTTCAACCTCAACAGTAATTTTTTCTGTCAGCCTTTCTATACTGATGCCGTGAGTTAATAGTAAATCAATCACCTCAGCATCATTTACTGAAAAGATATAAGCGTAAGGCAGCCTGGCATTTCTAACAGGATAATAATCTATCAGATAAGGCACTGACACCGTCTTCTGTCTGTCAGTTTTCCTAAAAGGTGGCCATACTACAGAATTTTCATCAGGTTCTGCCTCAAAAGTTTTAATAACAGCTTTTTCCGGAAGTGCTCTGACCTTAAATTCGATACCTAAAGAGTCTGTTACAAGTGGCTTTGTTCCTCGCAAAACAGTATTATGATCTGCTTCCTTCAACAGGTTCAATATCTCCTCCTTATGTGTAGCGGAATATTCTGTCACCGATCTGATAAGATAATAACAACCTTTTACCCTTTCCTCATAAGCGGCATATACATAATTTTCGTTAAGAATTGCCAGTCTGTTCCGTAAACCGTAATAATTTGTCATGTATCTCGGATCCGGAGCCTCATAAATCCATCCTTTTTCATGATCCATCATATCAACGAATTCACCATAGTAACAATTCTCCACATTATAATCTTCCAAAAGACTTGTATGGATTACGGGCATCATAGATTTATGCATATAAGTTATCAGGGAGTTGTATCCGTTAGGATTAACCATCCAGGTGAATGTTACTGGCTCTACATGGTATGAACCATTTGTAGTGTGACAATCCATAAATAGGGCAGGATCCCACTTACTGAACACATTTGCTATGACACCGTTTATCTCTGGCGACTCTGCTTTCATGGCATCTCTGTTAAGATCTAACATTTGTGCATTATATCTCACACCCACTCCATTAACCGGACCGTCCTGATAAGCCCGGTTAAGAGGATCAATTTTCTCATTTCCATCAGGATTGAGGTTAGGACATATAAGAATAACAAGATCGTCCAAAACATCGGGTCCTTTTCCCATAAGCAGATCACGGGCAAACATGAGCGATGCCTCTTTTCCTTCAACCTCACCGGCATGAATATTAGCCTGGATATATACAACCATTCGTTCATCATCTTTCATGTTCTCAGGAGAATCAGGAACAGGGTCGCCAATTATCAGTAAAGGAACAGCCCTCCCTTCAACAGATGTGGCAATGGTGTCAATACGTATCTTATCCGATATTTTTCCCAGCTCACTGATAAATGAAAAAACATCATCATAACGGGCGGTAGACGTAAAATCTGAACTTTCAGCAACAGTTAACAATCTGCTCTGAGCGGATAAATAACATGCAGGATACAATAACAATAAAAAAAAGAATGCAAATATTCTGTTCATACGTTTAACTTTTTTTTAATCTGGTAAACTCTTCGCTATCATATTTATTTTTCTAATAATGCCTGTTATGAGATCCCTGATATTAAAAAGTCACATAGTCTTTCCATTACACGAGGGCAGAAAACACGCACTAAGAGGTTAATTACATAAATGTCTTTATAATCATATAGAGTTCATATCCGTGTAATACATATTGTAAAAATATAATAAATAGTGCCTACAT